>CAZWGY010000046.1:0-16237 GCA_964633575.1 uncultured Desulfobacteraceae bacterium | reverse complement strand
AGGTCTTCACAAAACCTCGGAGGTCTTATTGATCGGGCCAACGCCCTCGGCAATGTGTCCGAAATCATGATCAAGGCCGCTACTTTTACCATTCCGGTGTCTCCGTGTTCATACGAGACTCGCTGATGCACTTGATCAGCTCATCCGAGGCCCCCGGCTCATAATCCGTCGGCATCCGGTTGAGCAGGCGTATCTGCTCCTCGCGGGTCATCATTGGTAGCAAGTCTTTCTTTCGTTCGGGATCTTTCTCGGCGTCATCGTTGTTCATGATAGGCTCCAATAGACGTTTTCCTCAACAAAACCCGAAATGCCGGAGGACCGTCTCGATGTCTTCGGGAGTGAAGGGCTTTGAGAGGTAGAAGTCCATCCCCGCCGCCAGGCACCGCTCCCGGTCCTCGGTCATGGCGTCGGCGGTCAGGGCCACGATGGGCACCCGATTGTCGCCGGTCTCGGTTTCCCGAATCCGCCGGGTGACTTCAAAACCGTCGAGGGCCGGCATGTGGATGTCCATGAAAATGAGGTCCACGGGCCGGGATTCGTAGGTATCGAGGGCCTTCCGGCCGTCCTCGGCCTCGATCACGACAAATCCCATCCGGTTCAGATGGCTCCGGATCACCAGCATGTTCACCGGGTTGTCCTCGGCCACCAGGATGCTCCCGTGGCAGACCGGCTGGACCGTCGGGGGCTCCTCGACCGGTCCGGCCGGTCGGGGGAGCTCCGTCTTCCGGACGACCTCGAGGGGCAGGGTCACCTCGAACCGGCTCCCCTCACCCGGCGTGCTGGTCACCGTCAAGGTCCCGCCCATGAGCTCGGCCAGCCGGCGGGAGATGGGCAGCCCGAGACCGGTGCCGCCGAAGCGTCGGGTGGTGGACCCGTCCGCCTGGGAAAAGCTTTCGAAGATAGCCTCCAGCTTCTCCGGCGGGATGCCGATTCCGGTGTCGGCCACTGAAAGGGTTAAGGGCACCAGTTCCGTATCCCCGTCCCGCCCTGGCGTGTCCGCCGCCATCCGGACGGTGATCCGGCCGGCCTCGGTGAATTTCACCGCGTTGCTGAGGAGATTGACGAGGATCTGCCGGACCCGGCCGGGGTCGCCCTTCATGGCCGAAGGCACCGCCGGGTCGGTTTCCACCAGGAGGTTGATGCCCTTCTCGTCGCACTGGTGAGAGATGACCGGGACGGTCTTTTCCAGGAGCTCCCGGGGATCGAAGGGGATATTTTCGAGCTCGATCCGGTTTTCCTCGATTTTGGACAGGTCGAGGACGTCGTTGATGATGTCCAGGAGGGCGTGGGCCGAGTAGCGGATGTTGTTGAGGTAGTCCCGCTGGATCTCGGACAGCTCGGTGGTCAGAAGGAGATCGGTCAGACCGATCACCCCGTTCATCGGAGTCCGGATCTCGTGGCTCATGTTGGCCAGAAAAGCGGACTTGGCCTTGCTGGCCGCCTCGGCGGCCTCTTTGGCGGCCACCAGGTCGGCGGTCTGCTCGTCCACGAGTGCCTGGAGATGGTCCCGATGCCGGATCAGCTCCGCTTCCAGCGCTTTCTCGGCGGTGATGTCCTGGACCCCGCCCACAAAGATCGTCTCGGCCGCCAACCGGACCTCGCCCACGGCCAGCCGGAGGGGGACGAGGGTCCCATCCCGGCGTTGTCCGGTCACATCCCGTCGCTTTCCCACGATCTTCCGGCGTCCCCCGGCGAAATAGGCGGCGAGGTATCCGTCGTGGCGGCTTCGGTGGGGTTCCGGCATGAGCATCGAAATGTTTCTGCCCATCACCTCGGACCGGGGGCAGCCGAAGATCGCTTCCGCCGCCCGGTTGAACCGTTCCACCGTGCCGGTCCCATCGATGGTGATCACGCCGTCCACGGCGTTTTCGATGACGGCGGAGAGCCGTCGCTCGCTTTCCTCGAGGGCCTGCCGGCGCTCGGCCAATATCCGACGCATCCGGTCGAAAGCCGCGGCAAACCGGCCCATCTCATCGTCATGCCATGGCGTGACCGGCGGAAGTTTGGCCTCGTAATCCCCGCTGGCGATGGCGTCGGCGGCCATTCCGAGGGCGTGGAGCGGCCGGGTTACCTTGAGCTCCAGAAAGACGAAGCACAACAGGGAGACGACCGCCAGCGCCGCCCCCAGCAGCAGCGCCAGGGTCTCCACCTCCTGGATTTCGGCCGCCACGGCCGCCGAAATATCCACACCCGCTTTCAGGGTCCCGTACCGGGTCGCCCGGCGTTCGATGGACCGGACAAGCCACTCCAGGTCCGGCGGCGTCTCCGCCGACAGCCCGCCGAGGGGATAGAGGGGCCGCCCCCGGGGGTCGGTAAGGAGGACCGCCCGCCATTCCCGCCGCCGGGACATCACGTCGTCCAGGGTTCCGTGGACCTGGGCCAGGTCGCCGCTGATGAGGGCCGGCATCAGGGCGGTGGCCAGGAGATCCAGGTACGCGGTCTCGGCGGCCCGCCGGGCCTCAACTTTCCCGGTCAGGTGATCGGGCAGCCAGATCAAGTAGAGAAACGCCCCGGCCAGCAGGAAGAAGCAGAGAAAGGGGGTCAGGAGCTTGAAGCGAAGGCTCATGGCGAAAACGGCTCCACGTAGAACGTGCCGAGCCATAAGGTCCGGAGAGGCTCGTAGTCGGCCGGCTCGGCCGGACCGATCCGGGTCATGGGCACCGCCGCCAGGAGCCGCCGGCCCGATTCGATTTCGCCCAGGGCGATCAACGCCCGACGGACCCGCTCCCGGACCGCCGGGTCCACCCGGGGATGAACGGCCACGGGGTGAGGGGCCACATCGGCGGTCCGGTGGATGACCCGCAACTGGTCCTGAACGGCGGGCTTCTGCCGGAGCAGGGTCGCCCGGACCCCGCCTCCGGCGTCGGTCTGCCGGGTAGCCACGTTGAGGTAAACCGAGGTGTGGCTGCCCACGTAACGGGGCGTGATCCGAACCTGGAATTTCCTCGCCAGCTCCGCCCGGACCAGTAGAGAGGCTCCCAGGGCGTTGGGAGCCGGGAAGGCGACCGTCTTGCCGGCCAGCCCGGCGGGCGCCTGAATCGGACTGTCCCGGTGGACCACGATGATCCCGAAGAGGGTCCGGCCCACGTCCCGGACCAGCGGTAGATACCCCGCCGCGTCGTGGGCCATGATCAGGTGGTAGGGGTTCATGTAGGCGAAATCGAGCTTTCCGGCGGAAAAGTCCCGCTCGAAAGTCGGGATGTCCGCTGATCCCACCAGGGTCAGCTCGATCCCGGCCGCGGCGGCCACCCGGTCCAGGATCGGCCGCCAGATCTCAACGATCCGACGGGCCTCGAACTGGGGTACCACCCCAAACGTGTACGGGGACGCCCCATCCGCTCCCATGGCGGGAATGGCGGACAGCAGCAGCATCAGGATCAGGATCAGGATCATTTTGGCGGCTCGCATGGTCATGTCTCCGTTTGGATGGTCTCGGGCGCCGGGGTCCGGGTAGCATGAAGGATCACCGCGCTGCCCACCACCAGAAGGCTGCCCAGAAGAAACCGAAGGGTCATGGGCTCGCCCAACAAAACGATCCCCACCAGAGCGGTGAAGACCACCTCCGAGGACATGAAAACCCCGCCTTCCCAGCTTTTACAGTAGAAAAACCCCTGGTTCATCAGGAGCTGAGCCGTGGTGGACGTCGCCACGATTCCGCCCCAGATGAGCCATTCCGGCCCGGTGTCCGGCAGAACTGGCGCGGCGATAAAGCCCGGAAAGACCACCAGCAGCCCCATGGCGCAAAAATAGAGATAGATAATCCCGGGCCCGTTTTTGGCCCGGAGCGCCTTGATGAGGGTCACGGTCAGACCGGCAAAGGCCCCGCCCAGGACCCCGAAAACGTAGCCGATGGCCGGCCCGGCCAGGTGGACCTCGAAGAGAACCGCCACCCCGGCCGCCACCGCCGCCACCGAGACAAGCCCGGACGTCCCGATCCGTTCGCCGTAAATGATCCGGGAGAAAATCGCCGCGTGGGCCGGAAAGGAAAAGAAGAGAACCAGGGCGGTGGAGACCGGCAACAGCCGGATGGCGGTGAGCATGCAGAGAAAAGCCGCCGATCCCGTAAAGCCCCGGATTACCAGCAGGCGCATGTCATTGCCCTTGAAAGGGTTGCCATGCCGGCTCATGAAGGCCACCAGGATGACCAGCCCCCCGAAAAACCGGCAGAAGGCGATGTCCCAGATCCGAAACTCCGGACCGGCGATCTTGATCAGAATATTGAGCCCCGTGAAAAGGAGGGCCGCGGCCAGCATCAGCATGGGGCCGGCCAGGGCCGGATGGGGGCGAAGGGCAATGGGAGTCAGTGTGGTCATGAGCGCGTGCCTGGGGTTAGTGGTTAGTTGTTGGTAGGTTGTGGAGCCCTAAACCGACGAGCTTTTTATCCCGCCATGATGGAAGTTGTATGGGAACACCGGGTTGCTGTCAAGATGCCGGTCCATTCCGTCCATGCTCTCCGTGTCCGTCCCCGATGGTCCGTGGGGCTTGTAATTTAGGCGCCGATTGCATAAGGTAATCCCTGGATTAACACCGGAGCCCCGACTTCCCAAGCGCCATCGATGCGGGGCGTTATTTCCCAGGTCCAGGCAGGAAGGAAGGCATGACAACCCACGACCATAAGGCACCATCTGGTGAACGGTCCACCGTTCTGATCGTCGATGACAACCCCCGGAATCTCCAACTCCTGGCCGAAATGCTGTCGGACAACGGTTACGGGGTCCGGCCGGCCAACAGCGGCCGGCTCGCCCTGACCTCGGCCCACGCCGAGGCCCCGGACATCGTGCTCCTCGACATCAACATGCCGGAGATGGACGGCTACGGGGTCTGCCGGCAACTGAAATCCGACCCGGCCACCCACGATATACCGGTGCTCTTCATCAGCGCCCTGGACGACGTGGGCGACAAGATCCGGGCCTTTTCGGAGGGCGGGGTCGATTATATCACCAAGCCTTTCCGCATCGAAGAGGTCATCGCCCGGATCGAAACCCACCTCACCATCCAGCGGATGCGTCGGGTCCTCGAAGCCCAGAACGAGCGGCTCCAGATCCTGGCCCGCTTCCCCGACGAAAACCCCAACCCGGTCCTCCGGGTGGACTCGGCCGGGAACCTGCTCTACCAGAACCGGGCCGCCGCCGGCCTCCTGGAAAGCTGGGCGGACTCGCACGGCGAATCAATCCCCGACTACCTCCGGATCCCGATCAATGAATGCCTCGACGGCGAGGACTGCATCACCGTCGAGGCAGCCGTCGGGCCGCTGGTCTATCGGTTTCTCCTGGTCCCACTCCCCCGCGCCGACTCCCTTTATATCTACGGCCAGGACATCACCGACCAGCGGCGGTACGAGGAACAGTTGCGCCTGGCGGCCAGCGTCTTCGATAACGCCATCGAGGGGATCATGATCACCGACCCGACCGGGGTCATCCAGCGGGTCAATCCGGGGTTCATCGCCATCACCGGCTACACCGCCGAGGAAGCGGTCGGGAAGACCCCCCGCCTGCTCAAGTCGAACCGGCACGGCCGGGATTTTTACCGAAAGATGTGGCGATCCATCACCGGTGACGGGCAGTGGCGGGGAGAAATCTGGAACCGTCGGAAGACCGGAGAAGCCTATCCCGAATGGCTGTCGGTGACCGCCATCCGGGACCACACGGGCACCACCACTCATTACGTGGCCGTCTTCCGGGACATCTCGGACGAAAAACGGAGCGAGGCCCGGCTCAAGCACCAGGCCTACCACGACCCGCTCACCGGCCTCCCCAACCGCCAGCTTTTCAACGACCGCCTGGAACAGGCCCTGGCCCAAGCCCGGCGGAACGAAACCCCGGTGGCGGTCCTCTTTTTGGACCTCGACCAATTCAAAACCATCAACGACAGCCTCGGCCATAAGGTGGGCGACCAACTGCTCCAGGAAGTGGCCATCCGGATCAAGGGATGCGTCCGCGACGAGGACACCGTGGCCCGGTTGGGGGGCGACGAGTTCATCCTGATCATCCAGGAGCCCCGGGAGGGCGAAAACGACGCCGTGGAGGTGGCCCGGCGGATCATCGCGGCCCTCGCCGAGCCGGTGATCCTCGAAGGCCACGAGGTCTTCACCAGCCCGAGCATCGGGATCACCTTCTACCCGGAAGACGGCCGGGACGTGGACACTCTGGTGAAAAACGCGGACATGGCCATGTACCGGGCCAAGAGCGGGGGCCGGGCCTCTTATGAACTCTACACCCAGCACATGGACAAGGACATCCTGGCGCAGATCACCCTGGAAGGCAGCCTTCGCCGGTCCCTGGACCGGGACGAAATCCAGGTCCACCACCAGCCTAAGATTGATCTCGCCACCGGCCGGATTATCGGCACCGAGGCCCTGGCCCGATGGCGTCGAGCCGAAGGGGACTGGATCTCTCCGGAAATCTTCATCCCCCTGGCCGAAGACACCCGCTTTATCCTTCCCCTGGGGGAATACGTTCTTCGGACCGCCTGTCTTCAGACCCTGGATTGGCGGGGTTCCGACGGCGCCCCCCTCTCCGTGGCCGTGAACCTTTCCGGCCGCCAGCTCCAGGACAACCGACTCATCGACTGGGTCCGGGCCGCCCTCTCCGAGACCGGACTCTCGGCCGACCGCCTCACCCTGGAAATCACCGAAAACATCGTCATGACCGATGTCGAGTGGGCGATTGATCAGATGAGCCGGCTCTCCGACCTCGGCATCCGGATCTCCATGGACGACTTCGGCACCGGCTACTCATCTCTCAACTACCTCAAGCGATTCCCCCTGGATGAGCTCAAGATCGACAAATCCTTTGTCCAGGATATCCCCCACCACGCCGACGACATGGCCATCGTTCGAGCCATCCTCCTGATGGCCGGCAGCCTCGGCCTCCGGGTGGTGGCCGAAGGCGTGGAAACCGAGGCCCAGGCCCGGTTCCTGCTGGACCACGGGTGCCAGGAAGCCCAGGGGTATCGATATGGGCGGCCGGTGCCACCGGAAGAACTGGCCCGACAACTGGCGGGCGAAAGCAGGGGGGAGCAATGAAAGCGGTCGGCATCCTGTTGATCGGGCTGACCATCCTGGCCGGGACCGCCGCCGCTGACCCGCTCATGGTCGTCACCGAGCAGTGGCCCCCGTACAACTACGCCGAAGACGGAGAGGTCCGGGGCGTGGTGACCGAAATCGTCCGGGCTACCCTCGAGACGGCCGGGATCGCCCACGAAATCCGGGTTTTTCCGTGGGCCCGGGCCTACAAGATGGCCGAAAACCGCGAAAATGTCCTCATCTATTCGATTTTCAAGCTCCCCAGCCGGGAGCAAGACTTCCAGTGGATTCCGGTTTCCGGGCTCTCCACGAAGATGTACCTCTTCCGGCCCCGGGAGCGGCCCGACATCCGGGTCGAAACCCTCGACGACGCCCGGAGGTATCGAATTGGCGTCACCCGGGAGACATCCACCCACCATTTCCTCCTGTCCCACGGCTTTGTGGAAGGTCTGAATCTCTTTCCGGTCACCCATGAGATCCAGAACGCTTTCAAGGCCGCTCCCGAGCGCCACACCCTGGATCTGACCACCGGCGACCGGCTGTCTCTGGCCCACTGGCTGGAGGTGGGCGGCTTTCCGGCCGATTATTGGACCCCGGTCCTGCTCCTGTTCGAGGAGACCATTTACATGGCCTTCGGGCTCAAGACCGACCCGGCCACGGTGGACCGGGTCCGGGCCGCCCTGGCGGCGATCCGGGCCGAGGGCGTGGTGGACGGTATCATCCGGAAGTCCGAGGCCCAATACCGATAGATGTCAATCCCCCTGAGAAAACGGATATCTTTTAAGGCGGCCCGGAACGCGATTATCCTCGTGCTCCTGCTGAGCGTTGTCTTCAGCGCCGTTCAGATCGGGTTCGATTTGTCCGAGGAAAAGCAGCGGATCGAAACCACGGTCGCCCAGGTGGTCGCCACCGTCCATCGATCGGCGGCCCTGGCCGTTTACAACTACAACGTGGAGATGGCCGGTAAGATCATCGACGGCCTCCTCGCCTACCCGCCCATCCGGTCGGTGGCCATCGAGGACGAATTCAACGGCACCCTGGCCCAGAAGTCCCGTCAAGGGGGCGCAAAGCCCAACAACCTGGAATCGCTCCTTTTCGGAGATGACATCCGGTACATCCTACCTCTCCGCCACCGGCCGTCCGGACAGGTCATCGGGCGAATGGAGATCGTCGTGGACATCCACCCGTTCGCCCACCGCTTTATCCGGGGCGCCGGGTTCATGGTTCTCAGCGACCTGGTGCGCAACATCATCCTGTCCGTCGTCCTTATCCTCGGGTTCTACCATGCCATTACCCGCCCGCTCCTTGATGCGGTCCGGTCGCTGTCGGCCATCCGGGTGGACGCGCCGGGAACCGATCGGATTCCGGCTCCCCGGGGCCATGAGGCCGATGAAATGGGGCTGCTCATCAACACCGTCAACGCCCTGCTGGACCAGTCCCAGCAGCGCCTGGCCGACCACCAGGCCGCCGAAGCCAAGTCCCGGGAAAACGAGGAGAAATTTCGGGCCCTCGTGGAATCCACCTCCGACTGGATATGGGAGGTGGCCGCCGACGGCACCATCAACTACAGCAGTCCCAAGGTCACCGAGCTGCTGGGATACGCTCCGGATGAAATCCTGGGCCGGCGCGCCTGGGACCTCATGCCGGACGAGGATGCCCGCTGGGCGGCCGAGCGATTCCACCGGGTGGCCGCCAGCGGCCATCCCCGGCCCTTTTCGGGAGTGGAAACCCGATACCGCCGCCGGGACGGAGAGATCATGATGGTCGAAACCAGCGGCGTCCCCATCTTTGACGCGGAAGGCCGTCTCCGGGGGTTCAGGGGCATCAACCGGGACGTGACCGCCCGGAAAAGGCTGGAAGACCAGCTTATCCAGGCTCAGAAAATGGAGGCCATCGGGACCCTGGCCGGAGGGATCGCTCACGATTTCAACAACCTGTTGATGGGCATCCAGGGGAACGCCTCCCTCATGCGGATCAAGACCCCGCCCGACCACGCCCACCAGGGGATGCTCGACAGCATCGAGTCCTGCGTCATCACCGGCGCCGAGCTGGCCCGGCAGTTGCTGGCCGTCGGCCGGGGCGGAAAGCACAAAGTCCGGACCGTCGCCTTGAACGATGTCGTGACCACCACCACCCGGATGTTCGGACGGACCAAAAAGGAAATCACCATCGAGACCGACCTGGACCCCGACCTCCCGACGGTCCAGGCGGACCGGAGCCAGATGGAACAGGTCCTCTTGAACCTCTACGTCAACGCCTGGCAGGCCATGCCCAAAGGCGGACGGCTTTTCGTGGCGACCCGGAGCGAAATCATCGAGGGCCGCCCCGCCCGGCCCGGGACGGCCGCCCCCCCGTCGGGACCGTGCGTCCGCCTCACGGTCCGGGACACCGGCATCGGCATGGACGCGGCCACCCGGGAACGGATCTTCGACCCGTTTTTCACCACCAAGGAACGGGGCCGGGGCACCGGACTCGGCCTGGCATCGGTTTACGGGATCATTCGGAATCACGGCGGCGGCATCGACGTCATCTCCGCACCGGGCGCGGGAACGACCTTCACCTTATGCATCCCGGCCGACAGCCCCGCCACCGTCATGGAAGTTGAGCCGACGGACCGTCCCGACGCGCTCCCCATCAATCGGGGCCAGGGGACGGTGCTCCTGGTGGACGACGAGGCCGTCATCCGGGATGTGACCACCCGGATGCTGGAGGCCCTGGGCTACGACGTGATCTCAATCGACAGCGGCCGGGCGGCGGTGGCGGTCTATCGGCGCCGGGCCGACGAGATCCGGCTGGTGATCCTCGACCTCGTAATGCCCGACATGGGAGGCGGCGCGGTATTCGACGCCATCCGGGAAATCCGGCCCGATGCCCGGGTCCTCCTGTGCAGCGGTTACAGCGAAGAAGCCGAAGCCTCGGCCATCCTCGACCGGGGCGCCAACGGCTTTCTCCAGAAGCCGTTTACCCCCGAAGCCCTGTCCCGAAAAATCCGGGAAATCCTCGAGCCCGAAGCACCCCGTGACGCACCGGAACCATAATGACGGTCCTTGTGAAGGGACATTAAGGGACCCAAAGGACTGAAAGGGCGGTTCGGATTCTACGTGCCGGGGGCTTTATCGCCGGGGTGGGCCCTGGGTGTGCCGCACGCCCCAGCCCCGAAGGGGTGAAACATACCAGGCCGGAGCAACGCTCCGGAACATGATTTGGCACCGGGAACAATGAAACCCCACCAACACGGCATATAGGTCTGAAGCTCAATCCATCCCAAACAACCTGACGATCCAGCGTCACCCTCCAGCGTGTCCCAACATTTTTCAGTTGCATTAGACTCCTAAAAACGGATATTTGACAAGGGAGGGGAAACCGCTTGATCCGTCGGGACCGACGAGCCGAGAGGGAGGGCCGGAGCACGAATGAAGCCACCGATGTGGGCCGGAGTGTTGACCTTGATGATGGCATTGGCCGTGGTAAGCCCGGCGGCCGCCGAAGACGCCGTCCAGGCCGGGATCGCGGCTTACCGGGCGGAAAATTACGAGGAGGCCATCGAGATCCTCGCCGGGGCCCGGAAGGCCGACCCCGAATCCCCGCTGGCGGCCTTTTTCCTGGGCATGGCCCACAAGGCCGCGGCCCAATTCATCCCGGCCGCCGAGCATCTCGACGCCGCCGTGACCCTGACGCCCCGGGTCCGGGAGGCGCTCCCGGAGCTCATCGACGTCCTGCTCATTCTGGGTGGCCCGGAGCGGCTGGCGGCGGCGGAGCACTGGATCGAGGTGGCTGAAAAGGAGGATATCGACCCGGCCCGGACCGCGTTTCTGGCGGGCCGCTTCCACCGCCTCCGGGGGGAGCCGGACGTTGCCAGGGATGCATTTCAGCGGGCGTGCGATCTGGATTCAACCCAGTGCGCCGCCGCCGACTACCAGGTCGGGATCATGGCGCTTTCCCGACGGGATTACGCCGACGCCGAGGCTCGATTTGCCCAGGTGATCCGACGGGCCCCGGAATCGGACCTCGCCGCCTTTGCCCGGAGCTACCGCCAGCGGATCGCCGACCGCCGCTTTGCCGAGCGGCCCCTTCGCCTGACCCTCGCCCTGAACGGCGCCTGGGATTCCAACATCATCCTCAAGCCCACCGATGACGCCGCCGCCGAGGGCGTCACCGACGAGGCCGGAGCGGTCCTCACCAGCAGCTTCGTGGCCGAGCTGGCCCCGGCCACCGACGGCCCCTTCAGCGTCTATGCGGCCTACGCCGCCATGCACTCCATCCACCAGCACCATTCCGACTCCCACGATCTCATCGGCCAGTCGGTGACCCTCCAGCCCGGCTGGACGCCCGTTCGGCCGGGCTGGCTATACGTTTCGCTGATGGGCCAGTACACCCACTATCTCCGGAGAAACCCGGACTACGCGGCCTACATGGACCAGCTCGCGGTCGGCCCCCGGGTCCGGGGGATCATCGGCGGGCGGCATCTGGTGGAGCTGTTTTGCGGCTACCGGGGCCTGACCTACTTCGACGCCCCCCTCGCCCCGGCCGAGGACCGGGACGCTGACGGGCTGACCACCTGGCTCGACTGGACCTGGGCAATCCGCGACGACCTTCTGGTCACCCTTGGCTATGCCTTTACGGCGGAAAACGCCGACGGGGCCCACTGGGACAATGACACTCACCGGATCGCCGCCGGGGCCCGGGTTCCGGTCACCGACGCGGTCCACCTGGAGCTGGCCGTCGAGGAGAGCTTCCAGAACTTCCGCCATCACCACGAGACCTTTGACAAAACCCGCTGGGACCGGACCAACCGACTCCACGCCGGCCTTGTCTGGACGCTCTCGCCCCGGACGAGCCTGTCGTTCTCCCACACCCGGACCCGGAACAATTCTAACATCGGGGTTTACGACTACACCCGAAACGTCACGTCAGCGGGCGTCGAGCTGAGCTTTTAGCCGGCCCCGCCCAGGGGGAATCTGAATGCGACGACCTTGCGCCATCCGATGGACGACCATCTCCGTTATTTTGCTCCTTTTGATCCCGGCCCCGGCCGTTTTCGGAGCCAATGCCGTTGGCGAGCTGACCCGGGCCGACGGCCGTGTCGATATCACCTCGCCCGGTGAGTCGGCCCGGCCGGCGGCGGCCGGTGATCCGGTGGCCCGGTCGGACATCATCCGGACCAAGAGCGACGGGCGGGCCGAGATCACCTTTGCCGACGGGAGTGTGATCCGGGTGGCCCCCGGCTCCCGGATCGAGATTTCCGACTATCCGGTCGGGGACGCCGACGGGAAACGCTCGGTGGGCCTCTTCCGGGGAAAGATCCAGAGCGTGGTCCGGGGGACGATGACCTCCTTGTTCGGCCGGTCCCGAACCCCGGATTACGAGGTCCGGACCCCCACCATGATCTGCGGGGTCCGGGGGACCGATTTCTTCACCTACTACCAGCGGGGGGTCAGCGGAGCGATCTTCCGGGAGGGCTCGGGCTACGGTTACAACATCCGGTTTCCCGACCGGAAATTGACCGTGGCCGCCGGACAAGCCATCCTGGTCCGGGGATTCGACGCCATGCCGGTCCTTCGGCCGGTCTCGGCCATGGAGCTTGACCGCCATCTCTCCGACACGGCCCCCGGCGGCGGGGAGCCGGGCGAAGGGCGCGAGGCGGGCGAGGGTCCCGGTGGGGGGCCATCCGACGGCAACGCCCCGGTGACCCGCCGGGACCGGGGCGGTGATCCCCATGCCCGGATGGCCGACCGGGCCCGGGGGCGGCTCGCGGCCGGGCCGGGCGATGAAGTGTCCGAGGGCCTCCGGGAGTACACCCACGCCATCGACGTGGGCAACGCCAGCCAGACCCCCGCGTCGGACTTAAACCGCCTGACCGCCGACGATGCCGGACGGGTCGGGATCATTCCGGCCGGCCAGGGAGACGAAGCCCTGATCCCCTTCGAGACCGACGACGCCGTGGACCCGGCGGTGACGGATGTTGTCTGGGAGCTTTACGCCGGCAACACCCCCGGAACGATCCCCGCCACCTCGGGGGAACCGGGGACCATCTACGCCAGCCCGGTGGTCCGGGAGGAAACCCGCTATCCGGGCCAGGACTGGGGCACAGTCCGGACCTACTACGCCGGGACCTTCACCCCGCCGGCGGAGGCCCCGGACGGTGGCTGGTCCGTGGACCTGGCCTTCCGGGAAGGGGATTCGGTCCGGTTCAACCACATCGAGGGGACCGACTGGTCCGAGGGTGAGGTGGCCGGCCGGAGCGCGTCTGCCTGGGTGAGCTGGACCGATCTCGTCACCGGGGTCGGCGGCGGTGAGCTGGCCGGGGCCTATCAGCCCGAGACCGGCACCTGGGCGGCCGAGGGGACCGGGGCCTTCATGAAGACCGACCAGTTCATCGACATGGCCGAAAGCCGCCCCGATGACCTGAAGGCCCTGGGCATTCCATACGTCGAGATCGGCCGGACGGATCTCGTCGGGTCCGTGGACGACCTGTCCGTGAGACTCGATAACGTGACCTTTTTCAGCTTCACGGATGGCGGTGACCCGGCGCTCTGGGCCACCAAAACCGTTGATGGCGCCTTTGCCGAGGTTCCGGATGCCGGGACCGCCGTCCAGTTGACCGGCGGGGACCTGAGCGCCCGGTTCCAGTTTCAAACGGTCAAGGACGGCGGCTGGAGCGCCGGAGTGACCGGCGGGACTGGCATTCTCGATCGGACCGACATTCCCGGCGCCACCACCGCGGTCCAGTTCCAGGGCGGGGCCGCCGGAACATACAACTCGGCCGCCGGGACCCTTTCCGGGACTGCCGGCGGCACGGCCGGGCCGATTCGATGAAAGGACCTTGGTGGCCTTCAGCGGGGGCGACCGTGCTTCTCTTGGCCGCCGTCCTGGCTGCCTGGCCGGGCGCAAGCGCGGCCGGTGACCTGGCCCTGGGCGGGGACGCCGACCACCTCTCCGGAAGCGGCCACCAGGCCCCGATGGCGGCGGTGATGACCCGGTTGGCCGCCGTTACCGGATGGACAGTCTATCTGGATGAACGGCTGGCCGGGGAGCGGGTGGACTTCACCATCGCCGGGCCGGTCCCGGCCCGCCGGGCTTTGAGGCAAATCCTGGCCGGCCGGAGCCATGCCCTGGCCTTTTCCGGGAGGTCAGCGGCGGACAGCGTGCCCACGGCTCTCTGGGTCTTTGCCGGAGGCGGTCCCCGGTCGGCGGAATATCGGGTTTACCCCGGCGCGGACGATCCGCCCGGAGGCGGTTACCCCGGCGCGAGGGCGTCGGCCATGGGACCGCCGGTCGCCCGGCGCCGCCATCCGGGGCATCCCCGCCAGGACGGGGTCAATATCCCGGCCCGGTTGGCCCGAAGCCCGTTCGGATCACCCAGCATCCGCCGACATGATCCCGACCGGGGCCCCCGCGTCGAGTACGGGGTCCGGCGGCCCCGCTCCAACCCCGTGACACGGCGTGCGCGGACCATCACCCGGGCCGTCGGGCACCGGGCCGATACCCGCCTGGTCCGGCAAAACCAATTGCGGGACCAACGGAACGCGGCCATCCGCGACATGCTGACCCATAAGGACAGACAGCCATGAGGAAATCGGACAGACGGACCTCCCGCCCCATCCAAGCCCTGCTGGCCGCCGGACTCGGCGCCATGCTCGTGATGGCGGCCCCCGCGCTGGCGGCCGATACCCTTCACTTCGGGATCACCACCGAGACCCTGACCGTCGATCCGGCCACCCTGGACCCGGCGGCCTTTGACGCGATATTCCCCCGTCCGCCCGCATCGGGACCGGCGGCGGTCTTAAACGGCAATACAACGGCGACCCTCGGCATTCTCTGGGCCGGCGAGGATCCCGGCGCCGAGCGGGATATCCAGGTGGTCATCGACTCGGACGGCAGCGGGACCCTCGACCCCTTTGACTGGTTCGACCCATCCCACCCCTGGAACCGGCCGGACAACGGGACTCCGAGGAACCCGGACGACGACCCGGTCTCCTGGACCTACACCTACCCGCCGGACTACCCGGACGAGGCGCTCCGGGGAACGACCCTCACCATGACCTGGGACTCCGGTTGCGAGTGTGTTCAGGGGTTCCCGTTCGACACTTTCGAATGGTGGTGGGTGGAGGCGGGCCACGATCAAACCCGGACCGTGACGCTCCCGGCAGGGGTGGCGGCGACCTACACCTGGGATGGCCGGAGTGTCGAATGGGGTCTCTTTCCGGATGGGGACTACCCGGTGGGCGTCTGGGCCGACCTCGACGAGGACGGGCGGTTTGCCGATCAGGAGCGCCTTTACACCACCACCATCCGAATCGAGACCATCACCATCACGGGGCGGCTGGTGGATGACGCCGGGGACCCGGTGGCCGGAGCGGGGATCTCCGCTTTTTCGGAAGTCGGCTACGCGGTGGCCACCAGCGACGCCGATGGCCGGTTTCGATTGACCGGCCTGCCGCCGGGGGCCACCTACTGGGTCCAGATCACGGCATCCGGGATGGTGGCCAAAGGCCCCATTTCCGTGGCGGCTCCCGACGAGGCCACGACCGTTGACGTGAAAACGATCCGGATGACCCGGGCCGTGGACATCACCGGGACCGTGGCCCTCGACCGGAACGCGAACGGGGTGACCGGCGAGCCGGCCGATGCCTTTTCCCCCTATACCGATCGATGGGGCTGGGAGGTCACCGAGCTGTCCGTCGAGCTCAACGCCTGGTCTCTTCGCGGCGACGGATGGGGGGCGGGGACCGCCGTCTTCACGCCCGGCGAGACAACCGCCGACTTTGTTGTGAGTGTCCCGCCGCCAGACGGTGAAGCCGTCTATGAGCTGGAGACCTCAGCCGATGGATTCGCGGCCTCGCCGGTCCGGGTGACGGTGGGCGAGGCCGGTGGAAATGCCGGCGTCATCGTCCTGACCCGGGCCGGGGCCGTCGTCGGGTCGGTCCGGCTCACGGTCCCGGTAACCGATTACACCGAGATCAACGCCCGGGCCGTGGACGAAATCCAACCGTCGGCCCGGTACTATGGCTGGGGCGAGATCGACCCGTATGTCCAGCCGGGTCGGTGCGAGGACCCGGCCTATGACAACCTCGAGGCCTGCGAGGCGGCCGGGGCCGTCTGGGTCCCGGAGACGGTCTCCGACAAACCGGTTCCGACGGACACCGGGACTTTCCGGTTCGAGGGGCTCCCGGCCGGAACCTACCGGATCGAGGTCCAGGTGGCCGGGTTTCT
>CAZWGY010000045.1:13669-16293 GCA_964633575.1 uncultured Desulfobacteraceae bacterium | reverse complement strand
TAAAGATGGAAATGACATTGAGACCTTACAGAAAAGTTGATTTTCCCGGTGGTCCGTTCCGAAGCACCAGGCACCCGTTTCCGAGTGCTTCAGCATCTTCCCGAATTCAGAACAGAACTTATGGCCGGGATGGCGGCGCAACGAGTATATCGATGGAATTGGCCATTTATGGATAGGTAATTGATAAGGAGACCTAATGAAAGATAACAGCTTTTCGCTATCTTACTACTTTGATGAGCTCAAACGCCGGGATGATCGGACTTTCCAACAGTCCGCCACCGGGTCGCGGACGCCCACCGTGGCGGACCGGCTCGCCGTGATCAAATCCCTGAAAACCGCCCCGGACGGGGCCCGGGACATGCTTTCCCTCTCCCGGTCGGCGGGGATCAAGATCGGCGAGTGCCAGAAGATCATCGATGGGCTCCAGCGGGAGGGGCTCATCGAGGTGGAGTCCGACCCGCTCGAGGGCAATGACCGGATTCGCCTTTCCGATCGAGGCGTTGCTCTGACATGAGCTCCGCGATCCTGCTCACCGTCTGCGCCAGCCTGCTGTTTGCCACGGCCGAGCTGTTCACCCGGTTCCGAGACGAGCCGTTTCTCATCACCCGGAACATCACATCCTGGTTTTATCTTCTCATCAACGTCCTGATTTCGCTGATCACCCTTCTGCTGATCACCCGGTCCGAGCTATTCGGGACCTCTCAAACCGACTGGATCAAAGCGGGGCTCACCGCCGGATTCGGAGCGTCGATCCTGCTGCGTTCGAAGTTCATGAAGATCAACGTGGAAGGCCGGGAAGTGGCCCTGGGGCCCGAGATCATCATCAACATCATCCTCGAAGCCCTCGAACGGAAGATCGACCGGGACCGCTCCATTGTCCGCAAGGTGCTGGCCGAAAAATACATGGCCGAAATCGACTTCGGGCTCGCTCGGGATTACGTGGTTATGACCATCGTAGGTTCAAGCCAGATCATCTCCGATGAGCGGACCAAGGAGTTGATGGACGAGGTGCGCAAGATCGACGAATCCAGTCTGTCCGATGCCGACAAAAGCATTTCCCTCGGCTATCTCATCCTCGACTTTATGGGGGAGCGCTTTCTGGAACGCTGCTTCAGCGAGCCCAACCGCCGCCGGTTTGTCCGGCCCTTGACCGATGATGCGCCTCCTGCCCCCGGACCTTAGTCCTTTCCGCCGATCTCGGGGCCGACCACTTCCACCACCCGCAGATCGACCGATCCTGGATTGGCCAGCCGCCCGACCTCCGCCGGCCCTACCCGGACCGACGTCCCGGCTTCCACCGCGTGGAGCCGGCCGTCCACCTCGGCTTCGCCCGCGCCATCCGTCACCACCCAATGGCGCGTCACCCCGGCCGCCTCCGCCGGCGGCAGCTCGGCGCCGGGGTAGATCACCAGCCGCCGGACCGCTTGCCCGCCTCTGCCGTCCAGGGTCCGGACATGCCCCCAGGCATGATAGACGGTGGTGTGCTCCCGGTATTCGATTCGATCGTGGGACTTGAGGGTTTCCACGATTCCCTTGACATCCCGACTGTTTTCGAGGTCCGAAACGAACACCGAATCCGGGGTTTCCACCACCACCACGTTTTCCAGATGGTTGAGGGCGATGAGTCGATCATGTCCCATCACAAAAGACCCGGTGGTGTTTTGAAGCATGACGTCCCCGGCGGCCACCGCGTTGCCGTTGTCGTCTTTGGGCAGAAAGTCGTATAAGGATTTCCAGGACCCGATATCGCTCCACCCCAGGTTGGATGGCAGGACCACCCCCCGGTCGGTCTTCTCCATGACGGCGTAATCGATGGAGATGCTTTCCAATTGGGCATACCCATCCGGGTCAATGGGCCCTGGGTTTTTAGTGAGCTGTGTCATCCGGTCCGCCATTTCCGGTTTGAGCCGGTCGAATTCGGACCGCATGACCGATGCCTTGAATGCGAACATCCCGCTGTTCCAGTAGAAACCACCCGCCCGGAGATAGCGCCGGGCCGTTTCCGGGTCCGGCTTTTCCACGAACCGACGGATGGCAAAGGCATCTCCCACCCGTTTCGCCTCCGCCTCGATGTAGCCATAACCGGTCTCCGGATACTCGGGGGTGATCCCGAAAGTGACGATATGCCCCGCTTCGGCCAGCTCGGCGGCCGAGTAAATCCGATCGTGGAAGGTCGGGACATCGGCAATGACGTGGTCAGCCGGAAAGACAAACAGGATCGCATCGTGACGGGCTGCCATGATCTTCAACAACGCCAGGAGAATCGCCGGAGCAGTGTTCCGCCCACGGGGCTCGTGGATGAGCTTTCCCTCCGAAGATATCCCGATGGCATCCATGTCCCGAGCGATCTCGTGAGCGTGGGCCTCACCGCAGACCACCCGGATATGCTCCGGGTGGAAAATGGGAAACAGCCGCTGGATCGTATTCTGGATCAGGGATGCTCCGCCGAAGAAGCGGGCGAGCTGCTTGGGATAAAGCTTTCGGGAGACGGGCCAGAGGCGGGTCCCGCTCCCCCCGGCCAGGAGCACCGGAAAGGCGTGAAGAGGAGGTTTCGGCATTGATGATCCTTTCGTGAAAAAGGTTAAGGGATTTTAGATTTTAGATTTGGCGATTCCGTCCGTGTT
>CAZWGY010000045.1:6200-13569 GCA_964633575.1 uncultured Desulfobacteraceae bacterium | reverse complement strand
TCGTGAAAAAGGTTAAGGGATTTTAGATTTTAGATTTGGCGATTCCGTCCGTGTTCCGTCCGTGTTTCGTCCGTGTTTCGTCCGTGTTCCGTCCGTGTTTCGTCCCCCGAGCCGGATCGCCGCCCCCAATGCGAGCCCGTACCCCGCGACCGCCCCGGCCATCACCGCCGGGAGCCCCAGACTCAGCGCGAGCTGGGCCGAGGCAATGGCGGCCAACACCGATGCACAGCCGTTCTGAGCCCACGCATACGCCCGGCCCACCGGAGACCTCAAAAGGTGCCGCATCCCCAGGACAAAAGGGCCGCCCATCATCACGCCCGTCGGGATCAGCACGACCAGCCCCGCCATAAGGCGGGCCTCGAACGGCCATCCGAGTGCCGCCCGGACCATCGGTTCAGCCCCGATCCAGAGCGTGATCAAAAGCCCCAGCAGTCCCCCCAGCACCGGCATGATCCGGTTGGCGCCCCAGTCCCGGCAGATCCAGCCGCCGATCCCGGAGCCCATCAGCATCCCGGCGGCCACGGCGGTGAAGCTCACCAGGGGATGGCCCAGCAGAAAGGTCCCGACATGGATAAAATACATTTCGGTGAGCATGAAGCCGGCGCCGATCCCGAAAAAATAGAGGCCCCGGGCCGGGGACAGATCCCGCCGGCCGTTGCCGCCTCGCCGGGCGACGGCGATAAGCGGGAGTCCCACAAGTAGCGCGGAGACGATCACCGCTTCGACGAAGACGGTGGCCACCACGATCTCCCCGGACAGGAGCAGCGAATACATCCGCCCCCCCATGCTCCCATGGATCTCGTCAAGCCGACTCCACTTGAGAAACCGGCCGGGAAAGGGGCGCCGGTCGGTCTGAGGGACCACATCCAGCGGATAGTCCCGGAAAAACCTATCCCCTTGCCCCGCGTTCCGGGTTCGGATCATCTCCCGGACCGCCCGGAAGTAATACGGCGCGTCGTGGACGTTGAACCGGTTGGCATCGCTTTCGGACAGCCCCGGCAGGTGGACGAGGTCGAAATTCATCTCCCCGGCGAATCCCCGGAGCCCGTCGATCTCATCAACTGACAGCGGCCTGGCCGAGACCAGGAGGGTATAGGTATCCCAGCTTCGCAAAAGGGCCAGATGATCGGCTGGCCGGTCGGCTCCGAAGCGCTCGAGGGCCGCCAGGGCGGCCCCGAAGACCCGGAGGGAATCCGAAGGCGGCAGGAGCAGTCGGCGGCTGATGACCAGAAGCCCGCTGTTTTTCAACTGAAAGAGCGCGGCGGAGATCCCCTCCACCGTGATGGTATGGTCCTGGGTCAGGGCGTCGGCGCCCGGCAGGGATGCCCCCCAGTGCTCGAAGTGGATCAGTGAAAACCGCTCCCGGCTCCGGGCCAGGGCGTTCCGGGGACCGTCAACGTGGACTTCGATGCCGTAACGCTCGCGGATCATCCGCGCCGGCCCCGGTGTCCGGCAGACCCAGGTCACCGTTTTTGCTCCGCCGGCCAGCGCCGAGGCGGCCGACGCCCCCCCGTCTGAGGCCATCAGCAGAACCTCATCGGGCTCGGGGCGGATCACATAACCGGCATGGAGCAGGCTGTGGCGGGCGAAGTCGAGAGCCCCCGGTTTTTCGGCATCGTAGAGGACTACCCGGCTGTCGGCGTCGATGAAAACAGCAGTCTGGGGGGGCATCCGGCCGGTAAAGGTCAGGCTCAAGCCGGGGGCGAACCGGATGTAAGGGCTTTCCACCCGGTCGATCCGGCCCCGCATCCCGTGAGCGGTTTCCGTTACCCGAGTATCGGGGAATCGGCGGATCTGGCTCAGGCCCTTGTAGGGCGACGGCGTCACCTGAGCGGTTTCGGGCCAGACCGCCGGCAACAGGGCGATCCCCCCGGCCAGCAACAGAGATACCGCCCGATTGGCCCGGCCTCCGGCCCGGAAGACGAGGATGAGAGGGAACAGCGCCACCCCCAACACCAACTTCCCCTCGCCGAAAAACGGCAGAGCAACGGCCGGGAGCACGGCCCCGAGGGCCGATCCCCATAAGGTCGCCAGGTAGGTCCGGCCGGTCCGCTCGGCGGCGGCGGCATAGGCCACCGAGACCACCGTCCCGGCCACGCCAAAGGGCAATGCCAGCGCCAGAAAGGCGGCCAGGAGATAGAGAGCCTGGATCGGCTGAAACGGGAGCCGGGCGTAGTCCAGGGGGAGCCGGTTGACCAGGACAAAGGCGGCCACGGCCGTGAGCGAAAAGAGGCAGAGCAGTCGGCCCAGGGCCTCGGGCCGTGACATCCGCTCCTCCCACCCCGGCCGCCGGGCATCCAGAAGACTTAAAACGGTCCCCGAGGCTCCGAAGCCGAAGAGGGCCACCGAGATGACCATAAACGCCAGATGGTGCCACTGGCTCACGGCAAAGCATCGAGCCAGGAGGATCTCGTAAGCCAGCGCCGACAGCGAGACAAAAAAGACGGCCGCATCCCGCATCTGATACTATCGCGATTCCAGGGCCTGGCCGGTCATGGGGACGAAAAGGACCCCGGTGATCTGCCGGACGGTGTAGTCGTCGCCCGTTTTGGTCACCCGGACGAGGTTCTGGTAGCTGAAAGGGTTGCCCAGGGGCAGAACCAGCCGGCCGCCGTCCTTGAGCTGAGCCAACAGCGGCGGCGGGATGTGGTCCACGGCGGCGGTGATCATGATGGCATCAAAGGGGGCGGCCGACTCCCAGCCGAAATAGCCGTCCCCATGCCGGGTTTGGATTTCCCGGTAGCCAGCCTCCCGGAGGGCGGCGGTGGCGGTTTTGTGGAGCTTCTCCTTGATCTCCACCGAATAAACCGATCCGGCCACCTCAGCCAGAACCGCCGCCTGGTACCCGGAGCCGGTCCCGATTTCCAGAACCCGGCTCGTCGGGGTCAGCGACAGCGATTCGGTCATCAGCGCCACGATATAGGGCTGGGAGATGGTCTGCCCCTCACCGATGGGCAGAGGGTGGTCCGAGTAAGCCTTCGACCGGAGATCCGGCGGAACAAACCGGTGGCGGGGGACCGTCCATAAGGCCGCCAGGACCCTATCGTCATCGATCCCCCGGGCCGCGATCTGGTCGGCCACCATCCGCTTCCGGGCATCCGCGTAAGGGTCGGCGAGGGCCGGTAATGTCCATGCGACGAGGACAGCGGCCAGGGCAACGGTCCATCGAGGGAATCTCATGGGAGTCCTCCTTAAAGAAAGTAACGCGATCAATCGGGGTTTGCATTCAGCCACAAAGTCGGTTATAGATCAATCAACGGTCAAGGTTCATTATGGTACGAATTACCCTTAAACTCAAGCCCCGTCCGATAACATGACCATCACTCGAAAAACCCTCGTCAGCATCAGCTTCTGGACGATCTCGATTCTGATCGTCCTGATCATCGGGATCTACTACTTTCCCAAAGAGGACCCGAGCCTGGGGTTCTGGGGGGCGTTCTACTACACCCTCCGGGTCTTTATCCTCGAGCACGACATGGACCATTTCCCCTACACTCCCGCCCTGGTTTTCATCTACTTTTTCGCTCCGATGATCGCCCTGACGGCGGCGGGCACGGCCATCTCCTATCTGTTCCGGTTTTCCCCGGCCATCCGGACCCGCTGGTGGTCGGACCACGTGATCATCTGCGGAGTGGGCCGGACGGGAAAGCTCCTGGCGGCCACCCTGAAGCGTCGGGGGGTCCGGCTGGTGGGGGTGGACAACGCGACATCCGACTGTTTGGATGAATGGAGCGCCAAGCACAAGGTCCCGATTATCGAAGGCAATTTCCTTTCATCCATGATCCTGGAACGAGCCGGGGCCTTCCGGGCCAGAACCCTCATTTTCGCTTCAGGGGACGACCTGGCCAACCTGGAGGGAGTGGTGGCGGCCTACAACCTGCTCCGGGGCTCCAGCGGCCCCCCCCGGCTGCTCTGGGCTCATATCGCCAACGAGCGGCTCGCCCACACCGCCCGGGAGGCGCTCCAGACCGAGGGCTCCCTGTCCATCCGGCTTTTCGACACCTACCGGATCTCCGCCAAACGGATGATCGACAGCCGGTTCAACAAAGAGATCCGTAACGGGATCACCGAGATCAACATCCTCGGGTTCGGGAAGTTCGGGCGGGATCTTATGGAGATCCTGGTCCGGGACAAGAAACAGGATGAAAAATGGACCATCCGGGTGGTGGACGTCCGGGATGTGAGTGATGAGGTGAAGGCCCTGGCCCATGATCTTAAGATTCCGGACCACGTCTCCTTTACCCGGAGCGCCATCCAGAACCTTCAATTGACGGATTCGGAGGAGCGGGCCTTTTTCATCTGCACCGACGACGACATCGGAAACCTGGCCGCCGCCCTGATGCTCGCCAGCAATTCCACATCCACCTATATCTATATTCGGATGGCCACCTGGCCCATGGCGGCCATTGCCGATCATTTAGGGCAAAATCACGGCATGACCTTCATCAATATCAACGACCTGGTGGTCCAGGGCATCGAGGACCTGCCGGGGATATTCTCGCCGGCCTCCGCCGAGGACCTGAAACGGACCCGGTAGCAGGCTTCGGCGTTTCCTCAAACAAACGGAGGCTCGCCATGAACCGCATCGCCCGCATCGTCGTCTGGGCCGTCACGCTGACGGTCATTGCGTTTTCCGCATCACTGGCCAGCAGCTCAGGCAACAATCCATCTGGGCTCATCGAGGACATCCAGGCGGCCCGCGATGCCCTCCAGAAACCGGCGGCCAGATGGAGGCCCGACCCCGCAGAGCGTCGGACCGGCCCAACCGCCAGACAGACCGTCCGTCCGCGGACGGACGAATTCCGGATGATCCTCCGGCCCGACCGGGGAACCCCCCGCCAGGTCCGGGGCCGGTCACTTCAGCCGGCCGCTGACGATCTCCCGGCCGGTCCCGAGCGGGACCGGGAGACGGCCCGGCGCTTTCTCCGATCCCTCCGGGGCCCGCTCCAGCTCGTCCACCCCGATGACGAGCTGACCCTGACCCGGACCACGGCTGACCGTCTGGGCTACCGCCATCTCCGGTACCGCCAGACCCACGGGGGGATTCCGGTCTGGCCGGCCGAAGCGGTGGTCCATCTCGACCCGGACGGCAACGTCCGGCTGATGGCCGGCAGCACGGTGCCCACCCCCCGCCGGAAAGGCCGGACTCCCCGGATTGAGGCCGCCGAGGCCGTCCGTCGGGCAAAAGCGGCGGTGCCCCGAGGGCTGTCCGCCGAGGTGGATGGTCCGGAGAAAATCTTCTTCGCCACCGACTCCCAAGCGGTCCGGCTGGCCTGGAAGATGGCCCTGACCGTCTCTCCGGTGGTCCGTTACCGGGTGGTGATCGACGCCCTCACCGGCGAGGTCCTGACCGCTTATAACACCGTCCCCACGTCGGCGGCGACCGGGTGGGGAGATGACCTCCTGGGAATCCGGCGGCCCCTGAGCATCTGGTACGAAGGCGGCGACTATTACCTGGTGGACACCACCAAGCCCATGTACCGGCCCCAATGGTCCGACCCGCCCCATCCGGATGCCGTGAAGGGCGGCATCGTCGTCCTTGACGCCGAAAATCAGCCGGATACCGACGAGGTGGAGGAGATCACCCACATCGACTACGTCAAGTCGGTTACCCCGGATTCGGGCTGGCTCCCGGACGCGGTGAGCGCATCCTACAACCTCTCCGAGACTTATGACTACTATTACGAGCGGCACGGCCGGAATTCCGTGGACGACGACGGGTCCACCCTTCTGGCCATCGTCCGGATCGGCCGGGACTACCCCAACGCGGCCTGGGCCAACGATTTCATGATCTTAGGCGACGCCCGCCCTTACGCGGCCGCCCTGGACGTGGTGGCCCACGAGCTGACCCACGGGGTGACCATGAACACGGCCAACCTCATCTACGAAAACGAGTCCGGGGCCTTGAACGAATCCTTTTCCGACATCTTCGGCGAGGCGGTCGAGGCTTACAGCCTGGGGTCGGCCGACTGGATCAACGGCACGGGCTTGAATCAGGCCAACGCCCGGAACCTCGCCGACCCCGGCTCGGTGGAGATCGACTACGGCCGCCACTACCCCGCCCGGATGAGCGAGTACATCGAGCCGGATGATCCCTTCCTTGACTATTTCAAGGACCGGGATAACGGCGGGGTCCATATGAACATGACCATCGTCGCCCACGCCTTTTACCTCCTGGCCGAAGGCATGAACGGGGCCATCGGCATCCCCGACGCGGAGCGGATTTTTTACCGGGCTCTGGCCCATCACCTGGTGGCCAACTCCCGGTTCGTTGACTGCCGGCTCGCCTGCGTGGCATCGGCCGAAGAGCTCTTCGGCGAGGGATCGATTCAGGCCCGGCGCACCGCCGAAGCCTTTGACGCCGTGGAGATCTACGAAGGCCCCCCGACCCCGCCGCCGGATGAAGCCGACTACATTCCACCGGGCGAAGGCGATGAAGCGCTCCTCTTCGTCTATTATGATAGCCAGATCGGCGATTACTTCCTCGGACGACGGGAAAGCGGGGACCCGGCATCGGGCGTCCGGCTGACATCCTACCCCGTTTTTCCGGCCCGGCCGTCGGTGACCGATGACGGCGAGCTGGCCGTGTTTGTAAACTCGGATTTCGATATGTGCTTCATCCTGACCGACGGGACCCAGGATGAATACTGCATGGGGGTAGCCGGTCTGGCCGCGTCGGTAGCCATGTCGCCGGACGGATCCCTGTACAGCTTCGTACTGCTTGACGACGAGCTGGAGCCCGGCAACACAATCACCGTCATCGATATCGACGCCGAAACCCGAAAAGATTACCGGCTCGTGGCCCCGGCATTTGACGGAGTGGCCACCAACACGGTCATCCGGGCCGATGCCATGAGCTTCACCTCGGACAACCGCTACCTGATCTATGACGCCCTCAACCGCATCCGTCTCATCGACGGCTCGGTTTATGAAGCCTGGAGTATCTATGCGCTGGACCTCCGGACGAACCAGACCCTCGTCCTGATGCCCCCCAGCCGGGACCTGGATATCGGCTATCCGGCCCTGAGCCAGACCAACGATAATTTTGTTACTTTCGACGCCTTCCATCCGTCGGTCGGCGCCTCGGACATCCGGGTCCTCAACATGATCAAAAACAACATTTCCACCGTCTCCACCTCCGGCAACTGGGCCACCCCGGTCTATACCACCAACGACGACGCGATCCTCTATTCCCGTCCGGACGAGACCGTGCTAACCGGTTTTTCCATCTGGCGCCAGCCGATTGACAGCGACCGGATGACGGCAATCGGAGAGCCGTCCCTTTACATGGCCAACGCCGATTACGCCACGGCTTACCGGGGTCCGGAAGGGGACAGTGATTGGGATGAGCCGTCGCCGCCCCCTGACC
>CAZWGY010000045.1:0-6100 GCA_964633575.1 uncultured Desulfobacteraceae bacterium | reverse complement strand
TACCGGGGTCCGGAAGGGGACAGTGATTGGGATGAGCCGTCGCCGCCCCCTGACCCCGATGACGGCGGAGACAACGGCGGGGGCGGCGGGGGCGGCGGCGGGTGTTTTATCGGCTCACTCGAAGCCCGTTTCCCCCTGTCCATGCTGATGGTAACGCTAATCGCCGTCGGCTCCTTGCTACTCAGAATCAGCCGGCGGCGGAAAGCCCGTGCCCGGCAATGAGTCACACCGTCCGGACCGCCTGCCCCCTCGACTGCTTTGACGCCTGCGGGCTTATCGCCACCGTTGACGGGGGCCGGGTGACCCGGATCGCCGGGGACCCGGATCACCCCCTGACCCGGGGCCGGATCTGCACCAAGGGCAAGGCGATCCTATCGCGGACGGTCAGCCCCGACCGGTTGAAATCTCCCTTGCGGCGCCGGCCGGGCGGTGAGTTTCACCCGGTCTCGACGGAGGCGGCCCTTGACGAGCTGGCCGACCGGCTCGCGGCGGCCCGGGACCGACACGGCCCCGCCGGCGTCCTTCATTTCGCTTATGACGGCTACACCGGCCTGATCAAAACCGTCGATGGCGTTTTTTTCAACCACTTTGCTCAAAACGCCGCCGGCGGCGTTACCCGTCCCCGGGGAAGTCTCTGCTGGGGGGCCGGGATGGCGGCCCAGCGGTATGACTTCGGAGACGTCCGCGGCCACGCCCCCGATGACATCCCTCACGCCCGGACCCTGATCTTATGGGGCCGGAACCCCGCTCACACCAATATCCACCTCCTGGATTCAATCCGAGCGGCCCGACGATCCGGGGCGGCGGTCGTGCTCATCGACCCGGTCCGGACGGCGACGGTCCGGCTGGCCGACCATCACATCCGAATCCGGCCGGGAGCCGACGGGGTTCTCGCCCTCGGGATGGCCGGCGAGATGATCCGCAACGGCTGGGTTGACCGGGATTTCATCCACCGCCGGGTCCTCGGGTTCCGCCGTTTTGCCGCGTCCATCGATGGCCTCGATCCCGAGCGGGTCGAGGGGATGACCGGGGTGGCGGCGGAGACCATCCGCTGGCTCGCCCGGCAATACGCCCGTAGCGGTCCGTCTTCCATCCTGATCGGTTATGGCCTCCAGCGGTACGCCAACGGCGGCAACACGGTCCGGGCCATCGATGCCCTCGGGGCGATCACCGGGCAAATCGGGATTTCCGGGGGCGGCGTCAACTACGCCAACCGGTCGGCGGGCCGGTTTCTCGGCGGAGCTTTAACCCGGAGCAAGGCTTTGGCCCCGCCCTCCCGGACATTTCCCATTGGCCGCCTCGGCCGGTTTCTGGAGACGGCCGGCGATCCCCCCATCGAGGTGGCGGTGGTAATCAAAGCCAATCCGGCGGTCCAGGCCCCCGAGGTCGATCGGGTGGTCCGGGGGCTTTCCAGGGTTCCCTTCACCGTCGTGATCGATCCGTTTCTGACCGACACGGCCCGGTGCGCGGACCTGGTGCTGCCCGCGACCAGTGTTCTGGAGGAGCGGGACCTGATCATCAGCAGCATGTTCTCCCCCTACGTCAACCCGGTCTTTCCGGCGGTCCATCCACCGGAGGGGGTCATGAGCGAATACGATCTCTTCGCGGCCCTCGCCCGCCGGCTGGACCTGACCGACTACCCGTTTTGCTCTCGCCGGGACTATCTCAAAAGCCTGGTGACGCCGCTTCTGGAGCGGTTTTCCGTGACCCTGGCCGATCTCGAAACCGGATATTTCCGGGTCCCCGATGAAGCCGTTCCCTGGGCCGAGGGTCCGTTTCCCACCCCGTCGGGCCGGTTCGAGCTCTTCAGCGCGCCGGCCGAAGCCGACGGCCATGACCCCCTGCCGGCGGTCCGTTCTCCGGTTGAGCCCGGCGAAGACCGAACCGAGTATCCGCTCCGCCTCCTCACCCCCCACCCCCGCCACTCGCTTCATTCCCAGCACTTCCGCCGGACCGACGGCCGGCCGGTGGCCCGGATTCACCCCGAGACCTTGCAATCGGCCATAATATCAGATAAGGATACGGCCCGGTTGAGGTCGGCCGACGGGTCGCTCACCGTCCGGGTTCGAGCGGACCGGGCGGTAGCCCCGGACCTGGTGGTGGTTGACGAGGGCTACTGGCACAAAAGCGGCCCGGTGAATCGCCTGATCTCGGCCGGGCTCTCGGACATGGGCGAGGGGGCCGCTTTCAATGACTGCTTCTGCCGGATCGAGCCCCCGTTATCCGGCTGACGGCGATACCGAACGGGAGGTGACGTGAAGGGCATAATCCTTGCCGGGGGGTCGGGTACCCGGCTTTACCCCATCACTCAGGTGGTGAGCAAACAGCTCCTGCCGATCTACGACAAGCCGATGATCTACCACCCGCTGTCCGTCCTCATGCTGGCGGGCATCCGGGAAATCCTGGTGATCTCGACCCCCCATGACCTGCCCCTGTTTAAGCACCTTTTGGGCGACGGGTCCCAGTGGGGGCTCTCCTTTGAATATGCCGAACAACCCCGTCCCGAGGGGCTGGCCCAGGCGTTCGTCATCGGCCGGGAATTCGTCGGCGACGGCCCGGTCTGCCTCATTCTGGGCGATAACATCTTCTACGGCTATGGCCTGTCCGGGCAGCTCGGGGATGCGCGGTCCCGGCCTCGGGGGGCCACGGTCTTCGGCTATTGGGTCCGGGACCCCCAGCGGTACGGGGTGGTTCAGTTCGACGAGGACGGCCGGGCGGTCTCCATCGAGGAAAAGCCCCTGAAACCGAAATCGAACTGGGCGGTAACCGGACTCTATTTTTATGACAACCAGGTCCTCGATATTGCCGCCGATCTGAAGCCCTCGCCCCGGGGCGAGCTGGAGATCACCGACGTCAACATGGCCTATCTCCGCCAGGGGAACCTCCACGTGGAACGGCTGGGCCGGGGGATCGCCTGGCTCGACACCGGGACTCACGAAACCCTGATGCAGGCATCCTCATATATCGAGGCCATCGAAACCCGGCAGGGGCTCAAGGTCGCCTGCGTCGAAGAGATCGCCTACCGGAAGGGGTATATCGACGCCGCCCGGGTGGAGGAGCTGGCCCGGCCCCTGATGCAAAATCAGTACGGCCGGTATCTGATGGACATGCTCACCTACGACCAGGAGCTGATATGAAGGTCACGCTGACGCCTATCGAGGGGCCGATCATCATCGAGCCTCGGGTCTTTTCCGATGCACGCGGCTGGTTCATGGAAACCTACCGCCGGAACCGGTATCAGGATGCGGGGATCGACCGAACCTTTGTCCAGGACAATCTCTCCGTGTCGGTGCGCGGCACCCTCCGGGGACTCCATTTCCAGATCACCCGGCCCCAGGCCAAGCTGGTCCAGGCCCTGAGCGGGGAGATCTTTGACGTGGCCGTGGACATCCGGCCCGGCTCTTCCTCCTTCGGCCGGTGGGTCGGGGTTCACCTCTCCGGAGAATCCGGGAAGCAGTTTTTCATCCCCGAAGGCTTTGCCCACGGCTTCTGCGTCCTCTCGGAGACCGCTCACTTCGCCTACAAATGCTCGGCCTACTACGCCCCCGAGGATGAAGGCGGAATCCTGTGGTCCGACCCGGCAATCGGGATCGACTGGCCGGTGGCCGACCCCATCGTTTCCGACAAGGACGCGGCCTTTCCCCTTCTGGCGGAGCAGCCGCCGGAACGGCTCTACGACCCGGCGGAGATGTTATGAAGCTGTTGATTATAGGAGATAAAGGGCAGCTCGGCCATGAGCTGACGGCTCAAGGGCCGGGCGAGGGCGTTGACGTGGTCGGGGCGGACCTCCCCGAGATAGACATCACCGACCCGACCTCGGTGGCCCGACGGTTCGACGCGGACCCGCCGGATATGGTCATCAACGCCGCCGCCTACACGGCGGTGGACCGGGCCGAATCGGAGCCGGAAGCCGCCTATGCCGTCAACCGGGACGGCCCGGCGGTTCTGGCCCGAGCCTGCCGGGACCGGTCGATCCCCCTGGCCCACGTCTCCACCGATTTCGTCTTTGACGGCGAAAAAGAAACCCCCTACACGGAAACCGACCCGGTCCGGCCGCTGGGGGTTTACGGCGCGAGCAAGGCCGAGGGGGAGACGGCGGTCCGGGAAATCCTGGAAGCCCACTTCATCGTCCGGACCGCCTGGCTCTATGGGGTCCATGGCGCCAACTTCGTCAAGACGATGATCCGGCTGGGCCGGGAGCGGGAGACGCTCCGGGTGGTGGCCGACCAGCAAGGTTGCCCCACCTCCGCCGCCGACCTGGCCGCCGCACTCCTGACCATGGCGAACCGGGTCCGTCGGGGCGGGGAGATCCCCTGGGGAACCTATCACTACTGCGGATCAGGGATCACCACCTGGCACGGGCTCGCGGAAGCCGCCATCGGCCAGGCCCGAGCCCATGTCCCGATGACGGTCACCGAGATCGTCCCCATCCCGACATCGGAATACCCCACCCCGGCCCGCCGGCCCGCTTTTTCAGCGCTGGATTGCGGAAAAATCGAGGCCGCGTTCGGGGTGACCCGACGGCCGTGGGCGGAGAGTTTGGCGGAAACCGTGGATCGGATGTTTGCTTAAGCAAGCAGGCAGCGGATCGCCTCGTGCCACATCCTGAATAGCACCGCACGGAGAGCATGGCGGCGGCGAGCCAGGAGCCGGGACTTTCAGAGGGGGACGCCGGGCGCGTTGATTCTTCCCCTAAACGACCAATTTTTTCAGTTTATGCCATTTCAATTTTGGCTTTTCAGGGCATGATTTTTGCTGATACGAGATTTGAAACCGAGTTTCTCTGGTCTAACCGTAGAATTTTCCGAAACTGACCCGAAAAGCCACTGCTTCTCCCGCAAAGCATTTTTGTGCCAAGAAAACCATAGTTGGAACATAATATATTTTTTTCAAGGAATCAATAAATGAATGAGATAAGTAAATTTTTGCGTTACACTGCTCCAGGGCTGATATTTGCATCAGAACTTTTAGTCGCCTTTATTTTTACTGATACTGAAGTATTAGCTAAATTAATTCATGCTAAAGATACAATGGGCAATATTGGACTTATTATCAGTGCATTATTAGCATCGGGAGCAGTAGGATATTTCTTTTCTCAACTATATTTCGGTTTTTACTGGTTATGGGAAAACAGTATTTTTGCCATTGATCATCGCAATGTATTTATCGATTTTGATGAGAAAATTGATATAACAGATTCAAAAGGAAATCAGATTGCAGCGAGTAAATTATCAAAACGAGGGGCGCAGACAATATTGATACAATATTGGTTCGCACAGATGAAAATCTCCGAAAGTATAAGAGGGATAGAGCCACTCGTAGGACGTTTTTATGATACCATGCATAGTATTGGAACTACATTTGTAGCTACTTTTATATCTTTGCTTGCATGGCTCTTTATACGTTTTTCAACACCTTCATCTACTGGTACGATTAAGGATTCTATAGTGATTTTTACATGGTTTTTTTTAATGGCATTAATTTGTATAAATTACTATCGTACAAAGAAATCTCTTGAATGTTTAATAAATTCAACTTTTTTGGAAACGATTCAAAGAAAATATGATGAAACATCATCTAAAGTTCAAATAATAGCTTGCCTTAAAAACTTGAACCTAAATTGAGCGATCCAGGGATGAAAAAGTTCTGTAATTTATTTTACTTTTTGATTTTATTGATTCTTCCCCTAAACGACCAATTTTTTTTCAGTTTGTTTGGCCGGGAAAAAGGCCCGGTGAGCCGGGCCTTTTGAAGCTTAGACGAACAGCCGTCTACCGCACCGGGGTATCCCTGGGAACTGGAGTCCCCATGCCGGCGCTTACGTTTCCCCCGGGTTTTCCAAACACTCGCAATGAATGACCGCCTAATCGGTGAACACCTTCACCTGGCGGACAAAGGCTTCTTCCATCAGCAGGATGGCCCGGTTTTTGATCTCCAAACGGTTGCCATGGCAGCCCGCGGCGATCATTTCGAGGGCATCATCGAACAGGTCGGCCGGTCCAAGATTGCCGCGAGAAACACTGCTGAAGGATTCATGGTGGGTCTCCAGAGCTTTGAGTTGTCACTAGGATATTATACCATATTTTTATCGTGAAAATAC
>CAZWGY010000044.1:4291-16381 GCA_964633575.1 uncultured Desulfobacteraceae bacterium | reverse complement strand
CCGCCCCTACAAGTGCCGAAAAAGACCTCCGAGGTTTCCAAATTTTTTGGAAACCTCGCGGGTCTCCATAATCGGGGCAACTCGCCGGTTGGACGGGTTTCATCGTCCCCGGTGCCAAGTGTGTATCAGGCCCATATCCGACGGGGGGAAGGAAACTAAAACGCCCGGTGCGGTGATCGAAACCGCACCGGGCGTTTTGATGTGGGCCGTTGGACGGGAGGCCTTAGGACTTTTTCAAGGTCTCAATCTCCTGTTTGAGCTCCCGGATTTCGGCCTTGTACTTGTCCACATCGTCAGTGCCGGATTGGGGGGTGTCCTCTTTTTCCCCTCGCTTCCAGGTGTCTTTCAGCTCATCGAAGCCGAGATAGAGTGCCAGGCCTCCGCCGAGGAGCAACATGATGGGAATCACCCCGGCCAGGAGCTGCAAGAAAGGTTTCCACCACACGGACAGGCCAATAAGTCCCAAAACAGCCGCTACTGCGCCTCCAATTAACGTTTTCATAAAAACTCGTCCTCCTTTAGTAATGGATTGCCAGACAACATGCGATCACACGTCACAACTCAAAAAAACCGATGACCGGTAAGGCGTTCGGCGCCTGCCGGATTCCGCCGTCGCGGCCGTAAAACCGTCCGTTTCTCCCGTCCCTGTTACATAAAAAGAATTAGAAATATCAACATCCTACCGTTACTCTTCAACCGTCCCGGCCAAATACCCTTGCAGATACCATAACGAGTGGGGTAACGCAAGCTAATTTTTGATCCGGCGGTCTTTGGGTCCGGAAGGTCTCTAGCGAGACGGGCGGGGCCGAGGTTGGCCTCGAAATTAAAGATTGCATCCACCGGGCCGATCTGCTACTCGTTTCAGGGGTTGACCGCCGCCGCCCTGAAAACCCCGTCACCCGTGATCAGGAATTCCATGCTGAGAGCAATACGATTGAAAATCAGACGGTTCAAGAGAACCGTCCGGGGCTGGATCGATTCCGCTCTGGGGGGAAGCCACCACCATTTCAGTTGCTTTTTGCCCGCCCACCTCGGTGGGATGGTGGGCGGTCTGTTCCGGATGGTCTTTTCGGAGATCACTTTGGACCAGGAAGAGATCGACCGGCTTCGGTCGATCCCGCCGGAGGCGGTGGTGGTCTATGCCACCAAGTACAAAAGCCGCCTGGAATACTTCTTCTACCACACCCGCTACCGGATGCCCGGTATCCGGCCTCCGTTGATCGGCTTCGACTATCAGGTCTTTCTCCTCCAGCCGGTGTCCCGGATCTTCCGGATGCTGCTGGCCAACGCCGACCACTTCTACCAGCATCTGATGCTGCCCGACCCCTATGACCACGGCTTTATCGAAAGCGAGCTGAAAGGGGGCCGGGCCGCCATCCTCTCCCTGGTGGAGCGGCGGGGCTTCAAGCGCCGGTTCGTCGAGGCCAACACCGATCCCATCCGGTTCCTCATCGACATGCAGAAACGGCTTGACCGGCCGATCTACATCGTCCCCCAGATCATGTTTTTCAGCCGGCATCCCCACCGGTCGGTGCCCCGGCTGACCGACATCCTCTTCGGCTCCGATGAGAAGCCCGGAAAGATCCGGCGGCTGGCGGCCCTGATCCGGAACCCCGCCCGGGTCTTCGTGGAGGTCTCCGAGCCGGTCAATCTGGCCGACTTCCTGGCCCGGCCCGAAAACCGCCACCGCTCGGGGGAAAACCTCGCCTACGCCCTGCGCCGGTACCTGCTGGTCCAGATCAACCGACATCGGCAGAGCATCACCGGCCCAATCCTCAAGAGCCGCGAGGAGCTCAAGGAAAGCATCCTCACCAACAGCCGGCTTCGGGACTTCATGGAGCAGTATTCCCGGAACCGGGAGATCCCGCGGCACAAGGTCCGCAAGGAGGCCGACGGCTACCTCGATGAGATCGCTTCCAAATACAGCCTGGCCACCATCCAGTTCTTTTCGATCATCCTCCGCTGGATGATCAACGCCATGTTCGAAGGCTACACGGTCAACGCCGACGGCCTCGCCCGGGTCAAGAGCATGGCCCGCCGGGGGCCGCTCGTCCTGGTGCCCTGTCACAAAAGCCACATCGACTACCTGATCCTCTCCTTCGTCCTCTACAACAACAATATGCCCTGCCCCCACATCGCCGCTGGAAAGAACCTATCCTTCTGGCCCCTGGGAGCCATTTTCCGGCGGGGCGGCGCCTTTTTCATCCGGCGGACCTTCAGGGGAGCGGTCCTCTATTCCAAGGTCTTCGCCGAATATGTCTTCAAGCTCCTCGAGGAGGGGTTCAACATCGAGTTTTTCATCGAGGGGGGACGGAGCCGGTCCGGCAAGCTCATCGCCCCGAAGTTCGGCCTCCTGTCGATTCTCCTGAACGCCTTTCGGGAGGGGGCCTGCGAGGACCTCATCTTTGCTCCGGTCTATATCGGCTATGACCGGGTGCCCGAGGAGAGCGCCTATCTCCATGAGCTCGAAGGGGGCCAGAAGCGGCCGGAGAGCCTCGGCCAGGTGATCCGGGCCCGGAAGTTTTTAAAGAAGCGCTATGGGAAGATCTACATCCAGTTCCATGAGCCCATCTCCCTCGCCGACCTTCTCAATCAGCGGGAGACGTCCGACCCCGCGGAGATGAGCCAGAAGGACCAGAACGCCCTTTGCCGGTACCTCGGCTATCGGCTCATCAACGCCATCGACCGGATGACCGTGGTGACCCCTCACGCGGTGGTGGCCGCGGCGGCCCTGAACTGCGGGAAGCGGCGGTTCACCTACGAGCAGTTGCTCGATTACATTGAGACCTACATGAACCACCTCTTCGCCATCGAAGCCAAGCTGGCCGACACCCTCCTGGTGGACTACCTCCACGCGGTGGCCTACGTCTTCGAGACCTATGTCGGGCGGCGGTTCATCGAAAGGATTGCCCAGGACAAGGGGGGGACCGTGGCCACGGCCGACTATTACGCCGTCAACCCGGCCCGCCGGACGATCCTCGACTACTACAAGAACAACGGCATCAACTATTTCATCCCGGCGGCGTTCACCTCCATGGCCACCCTCGGGCTCGACGCCTTTCAATTCTCGGTATCCGACCTCCACGACGGGTACGGGTTCATGAGCGACCTTTTCAACAACGAGTTCGCCTATGACGTGGACCAGTCTCCGGAGCATTTCATCGCCCAGACCATTCGGCGGTTCACCGAAGACGCCATCCTCATTCCTCATCCGGAACTGGCCGACACCTACAACCTGACCTCGGCGGGGTTTCGGAAGATCAAGCTCTTCGCCGCCTTTTTGCGGCCCTATTTCGAGTCCTACTGGGTCGTTCTGAACGCCTTTAAGCGGTATTCCCGAACCACCCTGGACACCAAAAACCGGATGAAGCGGATCGAGTCGATGGGGAGCAAGATGTTTAAGCGGCGGGAGATCGAGCGTCAGGAAGCCCTCTCCCGGATGAACTTCCGAAACGCGGTGGACTACTTCACGGGCCACGGCATCCGGGGATCCGATGACCGGGAGGCCATCGAGCAATACGAGGCGCGCTTTCGGAAGTATCTAACCCGCCTTGGTTCCTGATGCGGGCGCTGATTCTGGCAGCGGGCCGGGGGACTCGGCTTCGTCCCGTCACCGACCGGCTGCCCAAACCCCTCTTCCCGGTCGCCGGCCGCCCTCTCCTGGACCATCACATCGACCGCCTGGCTGACGCCGGATGCGAGGCCGTGGCGGTCAACACCCACCATCTCCACGACCGGATCTCGGCCCATGTCGCCTCCCGCCGTTACCCCATCCCGGTCCATCTGGTTCATGAGCCACGAATCCTGGGCACCGGCGGCGCCATTCGAAACGCCGCCGACCTTATGGGCCACGAGCCGTTTCTGGTGGTCAACGCCGATATTCTCACCGACATCGATATCAAAGCCGCTTACGATGCCCACCGCCGACACGGCGATCCGGTCACTCTGGTGCTGGTGGATCACCCGGCCGTCAACACGGTGGGGGTGACCGCCGACGGCATGGTGACCGGATTCCGGGGCCAGGGGACCGGGGCCGTCCGATTCCGGACGTTTACCGGGATTTCGGTCCTCGACCCCGAAGTCATCCAATACATCCCCGAAGGCCGGTATTCGGAAAGCATATCGGCCTTCGGGGCACTGATGAATGCGGGGGGGCGGATTCGGGCTTATGAGCCTTCCGGCGTCCGGTGGCGGGACCTCGGCACACCCGATCGTTACCGGGCGGCGGTCTTGGACGAGATGGCTCCCCTGGCGTTTGCCCGTCGGTTTCCCGAGAGCCCGCCCCCTGATGCCCGGACCATCCGGTCCGACCGCCTGGCCGGCGACGGGTCGAACCGGGGGTGGTTCCGCCTGACCGCCGACGGGCGGACCCTGGTGGTGGCCGACCATGGCATCCGCCGGGTCGGTCCGACGGAGACCGCCGAGGTGGACGCCTATGTCAATATCGGGCGTCACCTCCACGGGCGGGGGCTGCCGGTGCCGGAGATCGTCGCCGCCGACCCGTTTTCCGGGCTGGTCTTCATGGCCGATCTGGGAGATGACCATCTTCAGCGGGTGATCCGGGCCGCTTCGGATGCCGAAGCGGTCGTCGGCTGGTACCGGAAGGTGATCGACGAGCTGGCGGATTTTGCCGTCCGGGGGGCAGACGGCTTTGACTCGGCCTGGACCCACGAGAGCCCGGCCTACGACCGGCCCATGATTCTCGAACGGGAAGGCCGGTATTTCCTGGAGGCGTTTGTGGCGGGGTATCTGGGCCGGCGGGTGGCCTGGGCCGATTTCGAGGCCGAGATCAACCGCCTGGCCGACGGGGCCCTGACCCACGCGGCCACCGGGCTGATGCACCGGGACCTCCAGTCCCGGAACCTGATGGTCCATGAAGGCCGTCCCTATTTCATCGACTTCGGGGGAGCGAGACGGGGGCCGGTCCAGTACGATCTGGCGGCGCTCCTCATCGACCCTTATGTCGATTTGCCGCCGGCGGTCCAGGACCAGATTCTCGATTACGCGGTTGAGCGGATCGCTCGGAGGATGGGAACCGACTCCGACCGATTCCGGTTGGGGTATCGTTACTGCGCGGTGACCCGGAATCTCCAGATCCTGGGCGCCTTCGGATTTCTCACCCAGGTCCGGAAGAAGCCGGGTTTCGAGGACTATATCCCCGCCGCCGTCCGGGCTTTGCGGCGGAACCTGGCCGGGGTGGGCCGGGATCGTTTTTCCCGCCTGTCGGCCCTGGCCGACGGGCTCTGAGGAGTGGAAGCGGCTCCGGGGCGTCAGTCTCCCAGGCGGCGGATGAAATCGGCCATCCGGTTCAGGGTGGCTTCCGGGGCCTGGATGTGAGGGATGTGTCCGCAGTCTGGGATCAGGGCCGTTTCGGCCGGGCCGGAAACCCCATCCCGGATGCCGGTCACCTGGTCCGGCGATCCGTATTCATCGTTTTCACCCTGGATGATCAGGACCGGGCGGGTGATCCGGCTCAGGCGGCCGACGATGTTCCAGTCCCGGAATTTAGGAGACAACCAGGTGTTGGACCAGCGCCGGAAGATCCCGTCAGCGCGGTCACCATGGTGGCGTCTGAGCTTCTCCCGAAGCCGGCCGGCGTCATAGGCGTCCACGGCCCGTCTGATACCCGCCAGAGTGATCGGCTCCACAAAGATATGAGCGGCTTCGGTCACCACCCCGGCCACCCGGTCCGGTCGGTCGGCGGCGGCGATCAGGGCGACCGTCCCGCCGTCGCTGTGGCCGATGAGCACGGCCCGGTCGATTCCGCAACCATCCAGAACGGCCGGGAGATAGACCCGCGATTCGGCATCGAGATAGTCGAGGGGCCAGGTTGATGGGGGCGGGTCGGAGCGGCCGTAGCCCCGGCGCTCATAGATGAGCCCGGATCGTCCCGTCTCCCGACAGAGGCGTTCGGGGAAGTCGCGCCAGAGCGCGATGTTGCCCAGCCCCTCGTGAAGAAAGACCAGCGGCGGCTCCGTTTCTCCGGGAATCCGGAGACATCGGAGGCGGGCGTCGGCGGCCGGGACGAAAAAGGGAGTCATGTTACCGGGAGCTCGATGGGGTCTCGACCAGGGCGGTTAGCCGAAAGACGGAAATGGGGTCGGCCTTCCCCTTGAGCTGCTGGGGCGGAAGCGGGACGGCCGACACCGAGTTTCCCATCCGTTCATAGACCCCCCGGCCGGCGATGATCTCCCCGGGTCCGGCCAGCCCGTTGATCCGGGAGGCCACGTTGACGCTGTCGCCGATGACCGTGTACTCCATCTTGGTCTGGGAACCGATGTTTCCCGACACCACCACTCCCGTGTTCAGGCCGATGCCCACGGCCGGCAGGAGCGGGTTGTCACTTGCGACCCCGGTTTCGGCCAGGCGGGACTGGATTTCGAAGGCGGCCCGGACCGCCCGTTCCACGTGATCCTCCCGAAAAACCGGCACCCCGAAAACGCCGAGGACCGCATCCCCGATGAACTTGTCCACGTAGCCGCCGTGGCGGAGGATCGTGTCGGTGGCGATCTCGAAGTAGGCGTTGAGCTTTTCCACCACCGTCTCGGGCTCCTGGCTTTCCGAATAGGCGGTGAAGCCCCGGATGTCGGTGAAGATGACCGTGGCTTCGCCGCGGTGGCCCTTGAGCCAGACGCTTTCGGGGTTGGCCATGATCATCTCGAGGACCTCCGCTCCCACATACTTGCCAAAGGAGCGTTCGGTCATGGACTTCCGCCAGAGCTCACGGCTCATCCGGTTAAAAGCGATCGAGAGATTGCCCAGCTCGTCGTTTCGATCCAGGATCACCTTATGCTGATAGTTTCCCTTGCTGATCTCCTCGGTGGCCGCGACCAACTGGGTCACCGGCCGGGAAAACCGGAACCCCAGAAACAGGGCGATGACGATCCCCACCAGAATGACGGCCGCGCTCACCGCCAGAATGGAGATGGCTCGTCGGCGGATGAGGGCTTCAATGAAATCGATTGAGACCCCCACGTGGACTTCGCCCAGGGGTTTGGACTGGAAGGTGATGGGCCGCTGAAGGTTGAGGATCCGTTCCCCCGACGGATCGGTGATATTGAAATAGCGGACCTCGCCCCGACGTCGGACCTCTCCGTCCCCGTCGAAGCCGGCGAATTGTTCCCCCATCAGATCGTAGTCGGTGTGAGCCATGATTCGGCCCGAGTGGTCCACGATCAGGGCGTATCGGATTCCCGCTACCGCGGTGGCCTCCCGGATGAGCGAGTTGAGGGACAGGACGTTGTCGTCCAGGATGGGAATCCGGGCGTTGTTGGCAAAGTAATTGAGACTGACGGTCCCGAGCTTGACCGTTTGCTGGTAAAGCTGTTCACGCTGCTGGCCAAGGGTGACCACGCTCAACCCGATAATGGCCAGCGCCACGACCGCGGTGATGGCCACGAAGAGCTGGACCCAGATGGGAATCCGGGGCCGGGGAAGCATCTCGGTGAACGGGATCTGCTTGTCGCGAATCTGTTCGGCGATGTTTTCGCTCAGGGATTCCACCGACAGGCCGTAATGGTCGTTGATGGCTTCCACCACCTCGGGCTCCGAGGCGTAGCCCTGGGCCACGAGAATCCGGCCCAGCGGGGTGGGACGGCCCCGGTCCATTTCCCGGCGCTGGATGACCAGCCCCGCGTCCACCTGCTCCCCGGTGACGATGCCCTTGCGCTGGAGCAGACGTCCAATGAGCAGGTCGTAGTCGGCCCAGGACCGGCCCGGAAAGCCGAGCCCGGACATCAGGCCGCGTCCCATCCGGCCCGATGGTGGATCAGTCGCGGAGGACCGGGGCATGAGCGATATCGGTGGCGGTTTCGGCGGCGGCCCGGCGGGCCTCTTCGGTGAGTAGGTAATCCATCCCGGCATACCGAGGGGAGAAATGAAAGACGGTAAACGCTCCGACGCCGGCCTGGGCCGCGATCCGGCCGGCCTGAGCCGCCGTGAGGTGGGCCTTTTCCGCGGCCATCGCCCGGTCGGTTTCCAGAAAAGCGGCCTCGATGAACAGGTGATCAACCCCTCGGGCCAGCTCGATCATCTTCGAGACATTGTCCGGGGTGCCGGCGGCGTCGGTGATGTAGGCGATCCGTTGGCCCGGAGAGATCCGGGCGATCCGGTCCCTGAGCGAGCCCAGGGAAAAGTCCCGGCCGCCGCCGGGGGTCGGGACCCGGAAAGGGGACTCGTCGGGCTCACCGGCGAACAGCGCCGCCTTAAACTCGGCCAGCCAGGGACCGACATCGAGGCCCATCTCGATAAGCCGGTCTTTGAGGATGTTGACGTGAAACCGTTCCTGGAGGCGGAACCCGAGGCAGGGAATGTGGTGGTCCAGGATAGCGGTTCGAACCGTCAAGGCCGGCTCCCGGAGCAGCTCCGGGTCGAAAGGGACCGTCCGGGGCGGACCGTCCGGGGCAAAGCCGGTCCGGCAGTCATAAACCTGGTGGGATTGGCCCGTCCGGCGGACCTCGGTGGCGTGAATGGTGAATCGGTTTTCGTATCGATGGGTCAGGTTCCAGGTGTATCCAGCCAGCTTGCCTTCCAGATTTTTCAAAAGGTTGTCCGGCCCGAACAGGTGGATCGTCTTTTCCCGGCCCAAAACGATTCTCAGAAGCCGATCAAAGCCGATGAAATGGTCGATATGGGTGTGGCTGATGAACACGTGCGAGATCTTTAGAACATCCCGAGTGGAAAGGGAAGTGATGTCGCCCGCGTCGAAAAGCAGGGCCCGCCTCTCGTGGGTGAAGGAAATAAACAGCGCCGGGTCATCGAACGGGCCGTTGACGATCCGGGGGTGGAAGCTCGGCCGCATGTTCGGTCAAGGAATGTGCTTGGTCCTCTGCTCGTCGATACAACGGTAGATATCCTCATCCGAGCCGTAGATGTCCACTGTATCCTTGTGGTCGATCAGCTCTTCAATGACGTATCGCGTAAGATAAAGGCTTACGATGTTGTGTTCAGAGATCAGATTGCGGAACGGGGCGACGGCGTAATCGACGTCGAAATCTTTCGCCTGGGTCAGCTCGTCGAGGCATTTGTAGATCTGTTTCTCCAGGCTGTTTTTGTTTTTGGTCTCCACCAGCTTGGATTCAACGAGCTTCATGGCCACGGCGTTACTCAATGGCTCTATGCATTCCCTGATCCCCGAGATTGATCGCCGGCGCGTCTGCTCCTTGGATGACTCAATCCGCGACAGGAGGCTCGATTCGCGGGAGCTGGGTCGAAAAACCTTTCCCATGGGTCCTCTCTTTATCGAATTTGGGGTTGGCGAGTGCATCGAGGGGAGGCTCGATGCAAAACCAAATTATGATAACGATGGCGACCGCTGATTGCAAGATAATTTATGTTTGAGTGACGATTATTTGGGGGGTTTTTCGACCGTTCCAGCGGTTCCAGCCGAGCCGGAAGGCGAGTCGGTCGAACCTCGACGGAGAACGGGTGTTGGGGTCAACCTTGAAATGGATGGCCTGGATGGATCGGGAACCGGCCTCGCCCCGCTGGCGGAGGGTCATCCGGCGGTGATATTGACCCACGATCCGGGAGTAGGCCACGGTGATGTTCCGCGCCATAAAGAGCGGTTCCGGGTTCCCGGCCCCGAATGGCGACAGCATCTCCAGCTCGTCCAGAAACCCCGCAGACACGTCGGCCAGGTCGATCTCGCCGTCGATGTCCAGCGTCGGCACAAAAGCCTCAGGCCCGGCGGACTCGGCGACCACCGACTCGAACCGGTCCCGGAAGGCGGGCACCCGATCCGCATCCAGGCTCATCCCGGCGGCCATGGTGTGACCCCCGAACCGGGTCAGCATCTCCGAGCAGTCCGACAGACAAGCGTAGAGGTCGATGCCGGGAATGCTTCGGCCTGAACCCCGGGCCACCCCGTCTCGCACGGTGAGGAGCAGGGTGGGCCGGTAAAAGCGGTCCTTGAGCTTGGACGCCACAATGCCCAGAACCCCTTCGTGCCAGTCCGGGTGGGACAGCACGAGGGTCTTTCGGGCCAGCAGCCGGGGATGGGCGTCAAGGTGCTCGAGGATTTGAGCCAATATCCGCCCCTCCGTTTCCCGCCGTTGCTGGTTTAACCGATTGAGGTCGGCGGCGATCCGGGCGGCTCGGGCGGCGTCGTCGGTCGAGAGAAGCTCGACGGCGGCCGCGGCGTGCTCGATCCGGCCGGCCGCGTTGATCCGGGGACCCAGCCGGAAAGCGATGTCTTCAGCGCCGGCCGAATTGCCCCGCATACCGGCGGCTCGGATCAGAGCCTGGATACCGGTCCGCCGGCCGGCGTTGATCACCTCCAGCCCGGCCCGGGAGAGGCTCCGGTTTTCAGTGATCAGGGGCACCATGTCGGCCACGGTCCCCAGAGCCACCAGGTCGCAGAGGTCCTTGAGGTTCGGCTCCGGTTGCCCCTTCCAGAAAGCATGTTCCCGGAGGTGGCGGCGCAGGCAGATCAGGAGCGCAAAGGCGACTCCCACCCCGGCCAGATGCCCGAACCCCGAAGGACAGTCGGCCCGGCGGGGGTTGATTACCGCCACCGCCTCGGGAATCGAATCGGAAATGGTGTGGTGGTCCGTGATGATCACGTCGATCCCCCGGGCCGCCGCCGCCTGAACCGCGTCCCGGCTGGATGAGCCGCAGTCAACGGTGATGATGAGGTCGATCCCGGTGGGGTGAGCGTGGTCGGTGATGTGAGCCGCCCGAAGGCCGTAGCCCTCCCGGGTCCGGTGAGGAATATAATAGGATACGTCGGCCCCGGTGGCGGAAAGAAACTCCACCAGAAGGGTGGTGCCGGTCACTCCGTCCACGTCGTAGTCCCCGAAGACGAGAATCCGCTCATTGGCCGTAATGGCCCGATGAATCCGGGTCACGGCCGCGTCCATGTCCCGGATCGAGAAGGGGGAACGGAGGGTCGCCAGCGTCGGGCGCAGATAGGTTTCAGCGGTCTCCCGGTCCCGAATCCCACGGTTGACGAGGAGCGCGGCAATGATCGGGTGGCAGTCCAGCCCCGCCGCGAGGTCCTGGACGGCGCGTCGGTCCGGACGCCTGATGTTCCATTGGATGTCCATGGCCTTCTTAATAAACCATCCGGGGGCCTTCCGGCAAGGCCAAATCCCGGCGGGATCCGCCGGGCCTATTTTTTTATTGAACTTTCGGACCCTCGGATGGTAGGCTGAATAGCATGGAGGCTCAGGGAACCGCCACAAACCAGACGATCCGCCGATGCTACCGCGTCGATCGGCGCGAGATTGCCTTTCTGCGGTTCATCTTCGAAGCCTGCGATGGTATCGCCGGCTTGACCACCCTTGATCCCGCAAGCGGGCGGGTTGCCATCGACGTGGCGCCCGGATGCCAGGCGGAAGTCGATGAAATTCTAAACGGGCTGGCCGATCGGATCCGGATGGAGCCGATGGAAAGCCGCTCGACGGAGTAATCCAGACACGATGACGGAACGCCGGAAACGCCTTTACGTTCAGACCTTCGGATGTCAGATGAACGTTTACGATGCCGACCAGATGGTTACCGGCCTTGCCCCCATGGGTTATGAACGCGCCCGGTCGGCCCACGAGGCCGATCTCATCCTGGTGGTCACCTGTGCCATCCGGGAAAAGGCCGACCAGAAGGTCTTCAGCTACCTCGGCCGGCTCGAAGCGCTCAAGGCCCGGCGCCCGGGGCTGAAGATCGCCGTGGGCGGGTGCGTGGCTCAGGGCCAGGGCCGGCGGATTCTCAGCCGGGCCCCCCATGTGGACGCCGTGTTCGGCACTCACGCGGTGGGTCGGCTGCCCGCCATCATCCGGCGGATCGAGGCCGGAGGCGGGCCGGTGGTCGATGTCACCATGGACGGTGATGGCGACGCCTTTGCCCCGTTCACCGACCCGCCGGCCGATCCGGGAGTGGCCCGGTTTGTCACCATCATGCAGGGGTGTGACAACTATTGCACCTACTGCGTGGTCCCCTACGTCCGGGGTCCCGAAACCAGCCGCCCCCCCGAATCCGTGGTGGCCGAGGTGACCGGCCTCGTCCGGGCCGGGGTCCGGGAAGTGACGCTGTTGGGGCAGAACGTCAACAGCTACGGCGTCAAGGAAGGGCTCCCGGGCTTTCCCGACCTTTTGG
>CAZWGY010000044.1:0-4191 GCA_964633575.1 uncultured Desulfobacteraceae bacterium | reverse complement strand
CCCGGGATCGCCGTGACCACCGACATCATTGTCGGCTTCCCCGGTGAGACCGACGCCGACTTTCAACTGACTCTCGATTTCCTCGACGCGGTCCGTTTCGACAGCTTGTTTGCCTTCAAGTATTCCGACCGGCCCCAGGCTCCGGCCGCCCGGTTTTCGGACCCGGTGCCGGAACCAATCAAGGCCGAGCGCCTGAATACGCTGCTGGCGGCTCAGACCGCGATTACCGGAGAGTCCTACGCTCGCCTGGTGGGCACCGAGGCGGATGTACTGGTGGAAGGCCCCGCCCGCCGGAACGGAGCGGCGGCGGGGACCCAATGGACCGGTCGAACTCCCGAAAACCGGATCGTCAACTTCACCGCCGCTCCCCCGGCGAGCCCAATTGCCCCCGGGATGACGGTGCGGGTGGCCATCGCCGAGGCGCTGGCTCACTCATTGCGGGGAACGGCTATCCCCCTGGATGCCCCGGCCGACGCCCGGAAAGGAGAACATACCCATGCTGCATAAGGTCAATATCGCGGGAATGACCATGGACCCCGCTTCCAACACGCCGATCATTATCTTGAAATCGGAGAAGGACGACCACGCCATCCCCATCTGGATCGGGCTGCTGGAAGCCACCTCCATCGCTTCCGCGCTCCAGAGCATACAGTTCGAGCGGCCCATGACCCACGATCTTTTCAAAAACTTCGTGGAGCTCCTCAACATGAGCGTGGTCCAGGTGGACGTCTGCGACCTCAAGGAAAACACCTACTACGCCCGAATTCATTTCTCCCACGGGGACCGGACCTTTGACATGGACGCCCGCCCGTCGGACGCCATCGCCATCGCCCTCCGGTTCGGAGCCCCGATTTTCGTTGACGACCGGGTTATCGAGAAATCCAAGTCTTCGGAGTCCCCCGGCGAAGCGGTCGATAACTCCGAAGAGGGAAAAAAGTGGGCGGAATACCTCGAGAAGCTCTCCCCCGAGGACTTCGGGAAATATAAGGTATAGCGACGGCCATGATCGATCTCCACACGCACACGGTCTTCAGTGACGGGGCTCTGATCCCGGCGGAGCTGGTCCGGCGGGCTCAGGCGAAAGGGCTGACGGTCATCGGCCTTACCGACCACGGTGATGCTTCCAACCTCGACCTGATCATCCCCCGGATGGTCACCGTGGCCGAAGCCCTGAACCGGGTCCTTGACATCCAGGTCGTTCCGGGCATTGAGCTGACTCACGTTCCCCCGCCGCTGATCGCCGAATCGGTCCGGGCGGCGAGGGCCCTCGGAGCGCGGATCGTCCTCGTCCACGGCGAAACCATTGTCGAGCCGGTGGCTCCGGGCACCAACCGCGCCGCCATCGACGCCGGGGTCGATATCCTCGCCCATCCCGGGCTCATCACCGATTCCGACGCGGCGGCGGCGGCCCGCCGGGGGGTTTTTCTCGAGATCTCGGCCCGCAAGGGCCACAGCCTGACCAACGGCCACGTGGCCCGAATCGCCGGCCGGACCGGGGCGCGCCTGGTGATCGACACCGATACTCACGCGCCGGGAGACCTCATTGACGACGAAACCGCCCGGCGGATCGTCCGGGGCGCCGGGCTGACCGAATCGGACTTCGAGTCCATGCAGGAAAACGCCGCCCGCCTCTGCTGACCCCGCATATTCCCACCCGATCGTTTTTCCCGGCTTGCCTTGACCAATCCGGCGTCTCGCGCTATGGAGACGGCGGTTCGGCCGCCGGCGAGATCGCGTCAGCGGTTCAGGCCGGTTTGTTCTATCCGAATCAGACAAAGGAGCATCTCCGTGGATATCGACAAGGAGCTTGAACGGATAATCCGGTCGAAAGCAGCCGCGCTCACCGAGCATGAGGCCAAGTCGATCCTGGCGGCCGCCGGAGTCCCGGCCGTCCGGGAGATCGTCGCCCCCGACCCGGAAGCGGCTCTGGCGGCCGCCAGGACCATCGGCTTCCCCGTAGTGGTCAAGGCCCTGGGCCGGGCGCTCACTCATAAGACGGATCGGGGCCTGGTCCGCCTTCACCTCGCCGACCCGGAATCCGTCCGTCGGGCCGTGGATGAAATGGCCGAGGCCGCCGGTGAGGATCTGGAAGGCTACCTGGTTCAGCCTCAGCTACCCGGCCGGCGGGAGCTGGTCGCCGGACTCTTCCGGGACCCCCAGTTCGGGCCGGTGGTCATGTTCGGCACCGGCGGAGTCTTTACTGAAGCCTTTTCCGACGTGACCTTCCGGCTCGCCCCCCTGTCCGGGTCGGACGCCCGGGAGATGCTCACCGAGATCCGGGGGGCGGCCTTTTTAGGGGCTTTCCGAGGCGAGGCCCCGGCCGACCGGGACGCCCTGGTCCGAACCCTCATCGGCCTCTCCCGCCTCGGCACGGAGCACCCGGAAATCGCCGAGATCGATGTCAATCCTCTCCTGGTGACCCCCGACGGCGAGGTCCAGGCGGTCGATGCCCTGATAACGGTCCGGCCCCCCGAACCGGCCGGAGCGGTCCCACCACCGGTGGCGCCGGAACGGCTCGGCCGACTCTTTCACCCTCGCTCCATTGCCTTTATCGGCGCCACCGCTCAAATGGGAAAGTGGGGCCACATCATGCCGTCGATCACCGTCAGCAGCGGGTTTACCGGGGACCTTTACATGGTCAACCCCAAGGGCGGGACCATCGTTGACCGCCCGGTTTACCGATCGGTGGCCGAGATCCCCGGACCGGTGGACCTGGCCGTGGTCACCATCCCGGCGGCCGGGGTCATCGACCTGATCCCCGAACTGGCCGGAAAGGGGATCGGCAACATGCTGCTGATCACCTCCGGGTTCGCCGAAACCGGCGATGCCGGCCGGCGCCTGGAGGTGGATCTGGTGGCTCGGGCCCGGGAAGCCGGGATCGTTTTCGTGGGCCCCAACACCATGGGCATCTGCAACCCCCACATCAACCTCTATTGCACCGGCAGCCACGTCTGGCCCCGGCCTGGAGGCACCGCCGTCGTGGCCCAGTCCGGAAACATGGGAACCCAGCTCCTGGGTTTCGCCGAGCAGCAGGGCATCGGCATCCGGTGCTTTTCCGGCTCCGGAAACGAGGCGATGGTCACCATCGAAGATTATCTCGCCGCCTTCGAGGTGGACGAGCGGACCCGGGGAATCACCCTCTACGTGGAAAGCGTGAAAAACGGACGCCGCTTCTTCGACCTCGCCCGCCGGATCACCCGGAAAAAGCCCGTCGTGCTGCTCAAGGGCGGCCGGTCCGATGCCGGAAACCGGGCCGCGGCCACCCACACCGGCGCCATGGCATCCGACACCGGGGTTTTCGAAGGGGTCTGCCGACAGGCCGGGATCGTCAAGGTCGAGTATCCCATGGATCTCCTCGATATCTCGGCGGCCTTTTCGTCCCTGCCTCAGCCCCGGGGCAACCGAGTGGCGATCATGACCCTCGGGGGCGGCTGGGGCGTGGTCACGGCCGACCTCTGCGAGGAGCACGGCCTGACGGTCCCGGCCCTCTCGCCGGAGATCATCGCCCGGATCGACGAAATCCTGCCCCCCTACTGGAGCCGGTCGAATCCGGTGGACATCGTGGGGGAGAGCGACGACACCACGCCGGTGGTGGTCCTGGAAGCCCTTCTCGAATGGACGGGGTGCGACGCGGTGATCAACCTGGGCATCATCGGCCGATCCAATCTCCTCGGCCGCTACATCCGCTCGACCCGGGCGGCCGATCCGGCCTATTCCGAAGCCTTTCTCGATGAGGTGAACGAACGGATTCGCCGCTTTGAAGCCGGCTACATCGAACGGATCGTCTCCCTGATGGCCAAATATGACAAGCCGGTTTACGGAGTGAGCATCCTGACCACCGACGAGGACCAGACCGTCTATCGCGTCGAGGGCAGCCGTTTGAAGGCCGTCTTTTACCCCACCCCCGAGCGGGCGGTTCAGGCGGTGGCGAAGATGTGGGAATACCGGCGGTACCTGGATCGGGAGAATGGATAGCGGGGATAATGGGTTATGATGCGGGCGAAGGCGACATTTCGGACCACCGCCGGGCCATGCGGCACATTTCCTCGGCATATTGGGGCCCCATGTCATTGACTTAATAACTCCATGGCGTGGGATTCAGGCCATGCCGTCGGCGTGGCTAAACTGATCAAGCCGGGACGACGGTTCATAATGCCTTCCCAAGCCCCAACGGGGCGTTTTGATAAAGGC
>CAZWGY010000043.1:14773-16397 GCA_964633575.1 uncultured Desulfobacteraceae bacterium | reverse complement strand
AATTTTCATTTGCCATGCATCCGGTAAGTGTGTACAACCTGTCCCCTGGCGATCAACGCCGATCACACGAAGCGTTCGACGGAGGAGACGACGATGAAGTTGGGGATCACCGGCCGGCCCAACGCGGGGCGGACCACCGTGTTCGAGGCTCTGACCCGGGGCTTTTCCGGGTTGGGGGATAAAAATGAGGACCGGATCGGCACCGTGCCGGTGCCGGACGAGCGGGTCGATGTTTTGAGCGAGATGTACCGGCCCCGGAAGACCATCTACGCCCAGGTGGAATACTTTTTGCCCGGCATTCCGCCGGGCAAGGAAACCCGGAAGGACCCGGAGGCCTGGCGGGGGGTCCGGGACTGCGACGCGCTGATCCACGTGGTCCGGAATTTCGGCGGCTACGGGATGGAGCCCCCCGATCCGCTTGGCGACTTCAAGGCTCTGGACGAGGAGCTGATCCTCGCCGACCTGATGTCGGTGGAAAAGCGGCTGGAGCGGCTCGAGCTCGACCGGAAACGGGGCAAGTCAGGTGACGAGACGGAGCGGTCGCTCCTGGAGCGGTGCCGGGATCTCCTGAACGCGGAAACCCCTCTCCGGCGTGACCCCGAGCTGGCGGATGCCCCGGCCCTCCGGGGGTACGCCTTTCTGTCGGCCAAGCCGATGCTGGTGTTGTTCAACAACGAGGACGACGACGACGCCCCGCCGGCGGGCGCGGACGAGCACGGCGAGGACCTTTCCAGCGTCATCCGGGCCAAGCTGGAGCACGAGCTGGCTCAGATGGACGCAGAGGAGGCCGAGGCGTTTCTGGAGGAATTCGAGATCACGGCGTCGGCCACCGACCGGGTGATCCGGGCATCCTACGAGCTCCTGGGGCTCATTTCCTTTTTCACGGTGGGCGATGATGAGGTCCGGGCCTGGACCATCCGGCGGGGGACTCCGGCCCTCGACGCGGCCGGGACCATCCACACCGATCTGAAAAAGGGGTTTATCCGGGCCGAGGTGGTCTCCTATGATGACCTGATCGCCGCCGGCACATACACCGAGGCCCGGAAACGCGGGACCGTCCGGCTGGAGGGAAAGACCTACGAGGTCCAGGGCGGCGACGTCATCACTGTCCGGTTCAACGTCTGACCCGGCCGTCCTCGAATGCCCCGCAAAGGTGAGCGGCGATGGGCTCATGAACCGGCAGCCCCCGGCCGGTGAGGATCAGCCGCCCTGATTCCCACCGGGCCATCCCCTCCTCGATCAACCGGTCGATCCGAGGCGCCATCCGCTCCAGCGGCTCCGGACCGAACCGGGCCGTGAAGCTCTTCGGATCCCACCCCTTCCGCATCCGCAACCCCAGGTAAACCGATTCGATCATCCGTTGAATTACCGTGAGCCGTTCCGCGCCGGCCACCGGCGCCCGTCCCCGGTCGAGGGCCGCGAGATACCGATCCAAATCCCGGATATTCCAGCGCCGGAGAGTCCCGCGAAACGAATGGGCCGCCGGCCCCAGGCCCAGATAGGCCACATCGGTCCAGTATTTCCGGTTGTGCCGGGATTGAGCCGTCTCCGATCGGGCGAAGTTGGAAATCTCGTAGCCGGGATAGCCGGCCGCGTCCAGCCAGTTGTGGGTCAACTGAAGCAG
>CAZWGY010000043.1:0-14673 GCA_964633575.1 uncultured Desulfobacteraceae bacterium | reverse complement strand
CGGGCCTCTCGGGCGGTGTGAATCCGGCCCAGAAACCGGAGACGGTCATCCCGGAAGGACTGGACTCCGATGTTGATCCGGTTGATGCCTATATCCCGGACGGCGGCCAGGCCATGGAGGGAGACGGTGCCGGGGTTGGCCTCCAGGGTGATTTCCGCGTCCGGGTCGAGTGAAAAGCTTTGTTGAGCGGTCTCGATGATCCGCGCCAGGGCGGCCGGCGGGAGGATCGACGGGGTTCCGCCGCCCAGATAGAGGGTGTCGAACCGGGGGGCAAACCGCCGGTGGATGGTCATCTCCCGGCGGAGAGCGTGGACGTAGGCGGCTATCCGGGACGGATCGGTGACGGAGTAGAAGTCGCAGTAAGGACATTTGGCCCGGCAGAAGGGCACGTGGATGTAAAGGCCGGCCGGCGAGGCGCCGGGGACCTCGGCCATCGGCCGGCCTTCAGGCAAAGTGGCGCCGGATCGCCTCGCAAAGTCCGGGGACGGTGTAGGTCTCGGCCACCACGTGGACGGAAAAGCCAAGCTCACGGGCCGTGTCGGCGGTGATGGGGCCGATGCAGGCCACGGTCACGCCGTCCATGAGGTCGCCGACCTCGGCGGGCAGGGCGGCCCGGAAGTTTTTCACCGTGGAAGACGAGGTGAAGGTGACCATGTCGGCTGTTTTGTCAGCCAGGGCGGCCATCAGCTCGTCCACCCGGCTTTCGTCCTGGACGGTCCGGTAGGTGCTGATCTCATCCACCTCGGCCCCCATCTCCCGGAGGGCTTCGGGAAGGACCGGCCGGGCCTCGGCGGCCCGGGGCAGGAGGACCCGTTTTCCCGCCATGGGCTCCTTCGCGAACGCATCAACCACCGACTCGGCCCGGTAGCTTTCGGGGATGATGTCACAATTGAGCCCGAACTCGCGCATCCGGGCGGCGGTGGCCGGACCGATGGCGGCGGTCCGGATGCCGCCGAGAGCCCGGGTGTCAAGTCCCCGGCCGAAAAGCCGGTCGAAAAAGAACCGGACTCCGTTGACGCTGGTAAAGACAATCCAGTGGTAGTCGGCCAGGCGGTCGATGGCAACGTCCAGGGGCGCCCAGTCCGATGGCGGGACCACCCGGATGGTGGGGCATTCCAGGCAGTCGGCGCCCAGGTCCGTGAGCTGGCGGACGAGGTCGCTGGCCTGTTCCCGGGCCCGGGTGACGATAATCCGCCTTCCCATGAGGGGCCGGCCCTCGAACCAGTTTAGATGGTCCCGAAGCCGGACCACATCACCGACCACGATGATGGCCGGGGCCTTGAGCCCGGCGGCCCGGACCCGATCGACGATATCCCCGAGGGTTCCCGTGACGGTGACCTGAGCCGGGGTGGTCCCCCAGCGGACCAGGGCCACGGGCCGGTCGGCGGGCATCCCGTTTGCCGTGAGCCGGTCGACGATATGGGGAAGGTTTTTGACCCCCATGAAGAAGACCAGGGTCCCGATCCCCTGGGCCAGAGCGGCCCAGTCGATGCCCGACCGGGCCTTGGTCGGGTCCTCGTGGCCGGTGACAAAGGCGACGGTGGCGGTGTAATCCCGGTGGGTCAGGGGGATGCCCGCGTAGGCCGGCGCGGCCACCGCCGACGTGACCCCGGGCACCACCTCGAACGGGATGCCGTTTTCCACCAGGACCTCGGCTTCCTCCCCGCCCCGGCCGAAGACAAAGGGGTCGCCGCCCTTGAGCCGGGCCACGGTCTTCCCCTCACGGGCCTTCCGGACCAGGAGGGCGTTGATCTCATCCTGGGAGAGGGTGTGATCCCCGCCCTTTTTCCCCACATAGATCCGCTCGGCCCCGTCGGCGACATGCCGGAGCAGGGCCGGGGCGGCCAGATAGTCGTAAACGACCACATCGGCGGTCCGGATGCAATCGAGCCCCCGGACGGTGATGAGGTCCGGGTCGCCGGGGCCGGCCCCGATGAGATGGACGATTCCGGTGTCAGACATCATGCGCTCGCTTTCAGCCGGGCCAGGACGTCTCCGGCCCCCCGCCCGATCAGCCGGTCGGCCAGGTTTTGGCCTATGATCTCCGGTGCGTCCACGGAACCGGTCTCGACATCCTTGAAGACGGTCGATCCGTCCAGCTCCGCCACCAGGCCGGTGAGGGTCAGTGTATCGCCGTCGATCCGGGCCCGGCCCGCCACCGGGACCTGGCAGCTCCCCTCGAGGCGGTGGAGAAAGGCCCGTTCGGCCGTCACCGCCAGGCGGCTGTCGGCGTGGTCGAGGGCGGCGGCCAGGGGGCCGATGATGGGGTCATCCCGACGGATTTCCACGCAGAGGGCTCCCTGCCCCACGGCCGGGAGCATGGTCTCTTCGTCGAGCTGCTCGGTGATCCGGGCCTCCATGCCCAGGCGTCGGACCCCGGCGGCCGCCAGCACCGTGGCGTCCACCTCGCCGGCATCGAGCTTTTTCAACCGGGTGTCGAGATTGCCCCGGATGGAGATAACGGTCAGGTCCGGGCGTCGGTGGCGGATCTGAGCGGCTCGGCGGAGGCTGCTGGTCCCCACCACCGCGCCCGGGGGCAGGTCGGCCAATCCGGCTCCCGTCCGGGAGATCAGGACGTCGCCGGCGGTCTCCCGTTGGGGGACCGCTCCGATGATCAGGCCGTCGGGAAGGTCGGCCGGCATGTCCTTCATGCTGTGGACCGCCAGATCGGCCCGGCCGTCGCCCACCGCCGCCTCGATCTCCTTGACGAAGAGCCCTTTGCCGCCCACTCGGGCCAGGGGCACATCGAGGATCTTATCTCCCTTGGTCTTGATGATCACCAGCTCGGCCGTCCGGGTGGGGTCGGCCGCCGTCAGAGCCGCGGCCACCCAGTTGGCCTGCCAGCGGGCGAGCTGGCTGCCTCGGGTGCCGATCCGGATGGGGCGGGCGGCCATCAATGACCGCAGCTTGAGCAGGAAGTGGCGGCACAGCCGCTGCACGACGAATCGGCCGCCGCCCGGCGGACGGTCTCACCGCCGCCGCCCTTGCTCACGAATCCGCAGGTTGACATGAGCTTATCCACGTGCCGTCCCGTGCAGTCGGGGCACTCGGGAACCTCGCTCCCAAGCACCAGTTGCTCGAACTGACATCCACAGGACCGGCAACGATATTCATAGATGGGCATGGGTTTCTCCTTCCGTCAACGGAAATGGGGGTATCACCGGAGGAAACCGGCGCAAGCGGAGATATTAACCATCCGAAGGGGGAAAATCAAGTGGATGGATCGCGGGAGTCGGCCCCCGCAACCCGTTCGATGACCCCGGCGGCCAAAAGCGGGATGAGTATCTCGTGGTGGCCCACCAGGTTGTAGCCCCGGCCGCCGTCGGCGGTCGGCCGTCCCACCACGTTGGTCAGGGGACGGTAGTGGCGGATGAAATCGAGGTTGGCGGCGGTGAAGCGTTCCACCCGGTGACCCCGGTTCCGGACCAGGGTGAGGGCTTTCAGGAAGACTTCCGGGAGGATCACGGCCGAGCCGACGTTCAGGTAAACCCCGTCGGTCAGGGTCGCCACCGCAGAGGCAAATATCCGGAAATCCAGGTGGGACGCCGCGCCGGTCAGGCCGGGCGGAAAGTCGGGGTGGAGATGGATGACATCGGTCCCCATGGCCACGTGGACGGTTACCGGTATCCCCAAACGGTCTCCGGCGGCGAGGATGCTGGAGGACTCCCAGGTCGGCCCGGCTTCCCGGATCGACCGTCCCACGGCCCGGCCCAGACCGATTTCCTCGGCGCCGGCCCGTCTGATAGCGGCGGACAGCCCTTCACCCGTCTCCCGGGTCACGCCGAAACGGCCGTCGGACAGGCTCCCGGCCACGTCCTCGGATGTGGTGCCGGTGAGGGCCAGCTCGTAGTCGTGGATGATCCCGGCGCCGTTTAATGCCACCGCCGTGATGATCCCCCGCTCCATGAGGTCGATGATCACCGGGGAGAGCCCCACCTTGATGACGTGGGCTCCCATGGCGAGGATCACCGACCGCTCACTGAGGTGAGCGTCGGCCACGGCGGCGATCAGCCCCCGGAGATCCGCTCCGGCGAGGATGGCCGGGAGGCGGTCGAGGAAGTCGGAAAACCCGCCGCCGGGTTCCCACGGCCGGGCGAAATCCCGGGTGCTCACCAGGCTCTTGCGCTCGGCAATGGAGACGGTGGTCAGACCGGTCAGGTCGATGGGGGCGAGGTCATGGGATCGGCTCATGGTCACGGCGCTCCGAATGCCTCGGGATAGCGGATTCGGTCGATCATCTCACAGAGGAGATGGCCGTAGAACCCGTGGGTTTCCTGGATTCGGGCGGTCACCGACGAGGGCACCGTCAGGGCCAGGTGGACGGCGGCGGCCAGGGGGCCGCCCCGGCCGGTAAAACCCACGGTGTAGATTCCCAGCTCCCGGGCCGCCGCCACCGCCTTAAGGACGTTGGGGGACCGGCCGCTGGTGGTGATCCCGATGGCCACGTCTCCCTCCCGGCCCAGGGCCCGGACCTGCTTGCTGAAAATCTCATTGAAGTGGTAGTCGTTGCCGATGCTGGTGATGATCGACGTGTCGGTGGTCAGGGCCAGGGCCGCCAGAGGAGGCCGCTCGATCCGGAACCGGTTGACCAGCTCCGCGGCGATGTGCTGGGCATCGGCGGCGCTGCCCCCGTTGCCGAAGAGGAGCAGCTTGCCCCCGTCATCGAGACACCGGGCTACCCGGTCGGCGGCCGCTATCAGCCGGGACCGATTGGCACAGACGGCGCTCCGTTTGACCCGGAGACTCTCATCGGTGAGGGCGTCAATCAGTCGTTCCATGGAGATCGGTGCTCAGGATGCCCGGGCCGTGAGGCGGGACTGGATGGCTTCGATCCGGTTACCGGCGTCGTAGCCCCGGTCGGCGGCCTGGAGATAGGCGTCCAGGGCCTCGGAAAGCCGGCCGGCCGTTTCGTAAAGACACCCCAGGCGGAAGTGGAAAAGGCCGTTGTCCGGCGCCAGATCGACGCTGTGCCGACAGAAGGTCAGGGCGATTTCCAGGTTTTCCCCCTGTTCGTAAAAGAGCTGACCCATGGCCGACAGGGCGGCCGCGTCACTGGGGTTCAGCCGGACGGCTCGTTTGTAAGCTTTCAGGGCCAGGTCCGGGCGATTTTCGACGGTGTGGGCTTCTCCGAGGTACCGGTGGGCGGCGGCCGAGTCCGGCCGGATGCCCGCGGCGCGCTCCAGTTGAACGATCGCATCCGCCGTCCGGCCGAGCTCCAGGTGAATCCGACCGGCCTGTAAGGCGGCCTCGAACAGGGTTCCGTCGGTCTGAAAGGCGCTTTTAAACAGCTCCAGGGCTCCTCGTGGGTCCCCTTTGAGCCGGCGGATCAGCCCGGCGTTGTAGAGCGCCATAACTTCGGCGGGATCAACGGCCGCCGCCGCGGAAAAGGCGGCCAGGGCCTCGTCCAGCGAGCCGATGGCTCCATAGCAGACCCCCAGGCTGTTGAGGACGTTGACGTTTTTGGGGTCCAGGCGGCGGGCCGCTTGAAACTCGCCGATGGCCCCGTGGACATCCCCCTGGCCGTAGAGGCGGTCGCCGCTGATGTTGAGGCTCACCGCGTCGAACGCGGCGGTGCCGGCCGGCCCGAAGCAGGCGGCATGGTCCAGGGCTTTCCGGGCGTTGTCGAGGATCCGGTCCCGGCCGTAGTCGAGCGTGGGAAAGGCCGCGATTCCCACGGTGAGGGTTTCGGCCCGTCGTTCGGAGAGGTTCCGCCGGACCCCATCGGCCACGGCCCGGCATCGGTCAGCCCCCGCCCCGGAGAGAACACAGCCGAAGACCTTCCGGTCCATCAGCCCCCAGATGCCCCCATGGGCGGCGCAGGCGTCGTCGATGGCCCCGGCGACGTCCAGGAGCAGGGCCGCCGCATAGGCCTTGCCGGAGATGTCCTTTTTGGGGGAGAATTGGTCGATCCGGACCGCCATGGCGCCGAACCGGGGCAAAGGCCGGACGAAATCAGCGGCCGCGGCGGAGAAGCCCCGTCCAACCAGAATTCCGGGAAACCGGCGGGAAAGCTCTTCCAGGCAGACGGAGGATTTCCGGACCGTTTTGGCCGGCCGGACCGCCGGGTCGGTTTGGCGGAACAGGAAGTCCCGGTCGGCTCCGCTCCGGTCCCGGATGCCGGCCGATTGATCCCGCCGGGTCACGGCCGGACCTCATCGAGGAGAGCGGAAACGGCCGAGGCGATCAGAGGGACTTCGTCTTCGGCTACGGTCCGGGGGTCGAGGATGAATTGATCGGCTTCAATCCGGCCGATCACCGGCGGATCACCCGTCCGAAGGCGCTGCTCGATCGCATTGGGGGAGAGACCGTTCACCCGGAGGCTCACGCACCGGCTGGGGAGGGTCAACAGCGGGAGGGCTCCGCCACCGACCCGGGATGCGAGGTCAATGCCGGCCATCTCCAGCCGGGGATCGCATAAGGCCGTCAAAGCGGTTTCGATGGCGTCGGCTCGGAGGGCGGTGTCCGCGTAGGTCCGGGTCATGGCCCGGAGAGTGGGGATGGTCCGAACCGCCGTCTCCGGATCACGGTAGAGCCGGAGAACGCTCTCGAGGGCGGCCAGGGTCATTTTGTCGATCCGGAGGGCTCGGGTGATGGGATTTGTTTTGATCCGGTCGACGATCTCCCGACGGCCCACGATGATCCCGGCCTGGGGGCCCCCGAGAAGCTTGTCCCCGCTGAAAGTGACCACGTCAACCCCGGCGGCCACCGACTCCTGAACCGTGGGCTCCGCCGTCAGCCCGTAGCGGGTCAGGTCGATGAAATTGCCGCTGCCGAGGTCTTCCATCACGGGGATCCCGTGCCGGGCTCCGAGGGCCACCATATCAGTCAATGAGACTTCGGCCGTGAACCCGACCACGCTGTAGTTGCTTTTGTGGACCTTCAGAAGGAGGCCGGTCTCGTCGTTGACGGCTCCGGCATAGTCCCGGAGATGGGTCCGGTTGGTGGTCCCCACCTCTTTCAGGATCGCCCCGCTTCGGGCCATAACGTCTGGAATCCGGAAGGATCCGCCGATCTCGACCAGCTCGCCCCGGGAGACCACCACCTGCTTGCCCCGGGCCAGCGTTTCCAGGGAGAGAAGGACCGCCCCGGCGTTGTTGTTGACCACCAGGGCGGCTTCGGCACCGGTGATCTCGCGAAGAAGGCCGTCCACGGCGCTGTACCGCTGTCCGCGTCGGCCGGCCGGGAGGTCGAATTCGAGGTTGGAGTACCGCCCGGCTACCTGGCCCACCCGCTGGATGGCCTCGGCCGGAAGACGGGACCGGCCCAGGTTGGTGTGAACCACTACCCCGGTGGCGTTGACCACCGGCTTCAGGTTGGGAGCCATATCCATCCGAACCCGTTCCCGGACCCGATCCAATATCGAATCCAGGGCCGGATCAGGTTCGGACGGCGATCCGCCGTCTCTCAGGATGCTCTCCCGAAGCGCGGCCACAACCCCTCGGGCGGACCGGGATACCACCGATCGGGGAATGTCGGTGAGGGCCGGGTGGGCCCGGGCTCTCTCCAGAATGACGTCAATTCCCGGTATCTGTTTCAGGCGCGCTTTTTGTTGTGACGTTAATTCCATGGCGGTTCCGATCTGCTAAGCCGGCGCCGGCGGCCCCGACGGCCGTCGGGAAGCACGAATTGTTAAAGATATAGCAGTCCCGGGAAAAAATCTCAACCGATAAAACGGGGCCATCCGGGAATCGGAAACTTTGGCGGGCACCGTGATCACCCTCAGACATGGAAATGGATTTTCACGATAATGAATTAAATCACGAAACAAACGAAAAAAAATACAAATTTTTAGAAGGTTAAAGAAATCCAAAAAAACGTGGGGATTTGTTTGTTACCCCTTATAAAAATGACTGGTTATCCCAAACCTTTGCTTGATATCGGGCAAATTAACCATTTCTGGATGGGCACTAAAAAGCCGCGGAACGCTGCTCTGGCGGTGTCAAACTCGGCCGGAAGAGGGGGATGATTTTAGGGGGGTCTTGAATTTTTTGCTTGCAATTATTGGTATGGTTTTATATGGGCAATAGGTATGCGGCGATGTCATTTCCCGCGGAGGACATGCGGGGTATGAACCGCTCGACGGACCACCCACAATTGACCCTTAAAACGAAATCAGGAGGTAGGGCATAACTAGATCGCGACAAACCAACCAAGCCAACATCAATAAAAAGATCCGCGCCAAGGAAGTCCGGGTGATCGACCCCGACGGGAATCAGATCGGCGTCGTTCCCACCGACAAAGCGCTGTCCACCGCGTTGGAATTCGGTCTTGACCTCGTCGAAGTCTCTCCTAACGCAAATCCGCCGGTCTGCAAGATCATGGATTACGGGCGGTTCAAATATGAGCAGACCAAAAAGCAGCAGGAGGCGCGGAAAAAGCAGAGCACTTTTCAGGTCAAGGAAATCAAGGTCCGCCCCAAGACCGGGGACCATGATCTCGACGTCAAGCTCGGCCATATCAAGCGCTTTCTGGATAAAAAGGATAAGGTGAAGGTGACCCTTATCTTCCGGGGGCGGGAGATCACACTGACCGATCTTGGTCGTGAGGTCCTGGAGCGGGTCGCGGAGGAGACATCCGAGTACGCTGTTGTGGAGCAAAGACCCAAGATGGAGGGTCGCACCATGGTGATGGTGCTCGCCCCCCGATAGGCGGCCGCCCTGGCGGCCCGTTGGCCACCAGGGAAGCGCGCCGGACAATCGATCGGCTTTTAAAGAAGGTGGCGTGTGCGCAGCGGCAGGTTTGCCCACGCCACCTGTTTTTTTATTGATTCACCCCAGACCAAAAGAGGTGTAACATGCCAAAAATAAAGACCAATAGGGCCGCCGCGAAGCGGTTCAAAAAGACGGGAAGCGGTAAGTACGTCTATTCGAAATCCTTCGGGAGTCACATCCTGACCAAGAAGAGCCGGAAGCGGAAACGCTCCCTGCGCCAGAGCCGAATCATCGACGGGACCAACATGCGGGAGATCCGGCAACTGCTTCCCAACGGTTGACGGCCCATGCCCACGGTTTTTGATATCATTACGATTTTATAGATATTCAAGGAGAACGAACGATGCGTGTAAAAAGAGGGTTCAAGGCGAGACGACGCCGGAAAAAGGTACTTAAACTGGCCAAAGGATTCCGCGGCGGGCGAAGCAAGCTCTTCCGGACCGCCGCGGATGCCGTTGACAAGGCGCTGATGTACGCCTATCGGGACCGCCGGGCTCGCAAGCGGGATTTCCGGAGGCTCTGGATCGCCCGGATCAATGCCGGCGCTCGGATGAACGGGCTCAGCTACAGCAAGTTTATCCATGGCCTGAAGACGGCTAACGTCGAGTTGGACCGGAAGGTCCTGGCGGAGCTGGCCGTGTCGGACCCGGCGGGCTTCTCCCAGGTCGCCCGGCTGGCCGCTCAGCAGATTTAAAAACCCATAGCCCGAAACGTCGGAGTCGTTGTGGAACAGCCCATTGACACCATCAGGGATGAGGGCATCAAGGCCCTGGCGGCGGCCGGGGATATGGATGCCGTCCAGAACGTGGCCGTCCGCTACCTGGGCCGGAAAGGGGAGGTGACCCGGTTTCTCCGGAACATCTCGTCACTGCCCGCTGAAGAACGGCCGACCGCCGGGAAGCGGGCCAACGCCGTCAAACAGGAGCTTGAGGCGGCCGTGGAAGCGGCCAAGGCCCGGCTGACGGCCGAGGCCGCCGGGCCGGCGGCCGGCATCGACGTGACCCTGCCCGGCCGGGGAGTCATGGCGGGGTCCCTCCACCCCATCACCCAGACCACGGCCCGAATCTGCGATATCTTCACCCGCCTCGGATTCGACATCGCCGAGGGCCCCGAAGTGGAAACGGACTATTACAACTTCGAGGCGTTGAACATCCCCCGGAACCACCCGGCCCGGGACATGCAGGACACTTTTTACGTGTCGGACAATGTCGTCCTGCGGACCCACACGTCCCCCATCCAGGTCCGGTTTATGGATGGGCGGACCCCGCCGGTCCGGATCATTGCTCCGGGAAAGGTCTATCGGTGCGACTCCGACCTGACCCACACCCCGATGTTTCATCAGGTGGAAGGGCTTCTCGTGGACACTCAGGTGTCCTTCGGCGACCTCAAGGGGATTCTCACCGAGCTGGTCCATCAGCTCTTTGACGAGCGGATCGCCCTTCGGTTCCGGCCGTCATTTTTTCCCTTTACCGAACCGAGCGCCGAAGTGGACATCCTCTGTGTTATATGTCGGGGCGACGGCTGCCGGGTTTGCTCGGGAACCGGCTGGCTGGAGGTCCTGGGGTCGGGGATGGTCCATCCGGCGGTCTTTGAAAATGTCGGCTACGACACGGACCGGTACTCCGGGTTCGCCTTCGGGATGGGGGTGGAGCGGATCGCCATGCTGACCTACGGCATCGACGATCTCCGGAAATTTTTCGAAAACGATCTCAGGTTTTTGGGGCAGTTCTGACATGAAAGTGAGCACTAGCTGGCTGGGGGCTTATGTCCCCCTGAGCACGTCCGTTGCCGATCTGGCCGAAGCGCTGACCATGGTCGGCCTGGAGGTGGAGGGCAGCGAGGACCGATACGCCCATCTGGCCGACGTCCGGGTGGCCCGGATCGACCGGGTATCCCCTCACCCCAACGCTGATCGGCTGTCCGTCTGCGAGGTGACCGCGGGACCGGATGGCGGACCGGTCACCGTGGTTTGCGGGGCCCCCAACGCGGCGGCCGGCCGGGTGGTTCCCCTGGCCCGGCCGGGGGCGGTCCTGGCCGACGGCGATATTCTGGAGCAAAGCGTCATTCGGGGGGTGGCATCCGAGGGGATGCTTTGCAGCGCCGCCGAGCTGGGGCTGGGGTCCGACGCGAGCGGGCTGATGATCCTGGACCCGGACCTTCCGCCGGGAACCCCGCTGGCCGACGCCCTGAAATTGTCGGACACCGTTTTCGAGATCGGCCTGACGCCCAACCGCCCCGATTGCCTGTCCGTCATCGGGATCGCCCGGGAAGCCGCCGCCATCCAGGGGGTATCCCTCACCCTTCCGGCCGTCTCCCTGCCCGACGGCGAAGGTGAAATCACGCAAAAGACCCGGGTGACCATCGAGGACCCGGACCACTGTCCCCGCTATGCGGCCCGGCTGCTTACCGGGATCACCGTTGGCCCGTCGCCCGACTGGCTCGCGGACCGGCTCCGGTCGGTGGGCCAGAAGCCCATCAACAATATAGTCGATGTGACCAACTTCGTGATGCTGGAGATGGGCCAGCCTCTCCACGCTTTCGACTTCGACCGCCTGGCCGGCGGCCGAATCGTGGTGCGCACCGCCAGCCCCGGTGAGCCGTTTACCACCCTTGACGGCAAGGAGCGGCTCCTGGACGGGGATATGCTCATGATTTGTGACGGGGAAAAGCCGGTGGCCGTTGGCGGCGTCATGGGCGGACTCAATTCGGAGATCGACGAGACCACCACCCGGGTGCTCATTGAAAGCGCCTACTTCGATCCGGTCAGCATCCGGAAGACCGCTCGACGGCTGGGGCTTGCCACCGAGGCCTCTCACCGGTTCGAGCGGGGCGTCGATCCGGACGGGACCATCCGGGCCATCGACCGGGCCGCCGCTCTGATGCTGGAGACCTCCCCCGGCGGAACCCTCGTCCGGGGCGTCATCGATGAGCGGCCCAGGGTGGTGGGGCCGTCGCCCATCTCCGTGAGTGCCTCCGCCACCAACCGGCGCCTCGGGACCGACCTGGACGGTTCGGCCATGGCTGAGCTGCTCCGGTCCATCGACTTCGCCGTCACCATCGAGGACAACAACGACCGGATGACGGTGATCCCGCCCTCGTTCAGGGTGGACGTGACCCGCCCCGAGGACCTCTCCGAGGAGGTGGCCCGTCTCTGGGGCTACAACCGGATTCCCACCACCGTTCCTCAGATGCCGGCCGAAGCGGCCCGGCCTGACCCCCGGCGGACCCTTCGGGACCGGGTTCGGACCCTGTTGACCGGCGCCGGGCTGACCGAAGCGGTCTGTTACAGCTTTGTCAGCCGGGATGCCCCGGACCGCCTCGGTCTGGCCGAATCCGATCCCCGGCGGTCGGTTGTGTCGATCCTGAACCCCCTGAGCGAGGAAGGGGCGGTGATGCGGACCTCCCTGCTCCCCGGCCTCCTGGCCGCCGCTGCCCGGAACGGGGCCCAGGAGGTCCGAACCCAGCGGCTTTTCGAGGTGGGAAAGATCTTCCTGGCCGACAAGGATGTGGATGTTTTGCCGGATGAGCCGGAGATGGCCGCCGGGCTCATGAGCGGGCCTCGGTATGATTCGGCCTGGCATTCGAAATCGGCCCGGTGTGACTTCTTCGACGTTAAAGGGGTGGTGGAGCGGCTCCTGGCCGCGCTGTCGATCCCGTCGGTCCGGTTCAGCCGGCCGGCCGACGGGGAGACGCCCTATCTCCGGCCCGGCCACGCGGCCCGGATCTATTCCGGGGAGCGGGCCATCGGGGCCGTGGGAGAGGTTCATCCGGAGACGGCCCGCCGGTTTGCCCTCCGGGAGACCGCCTTTGTTTTCGAGCTGGACCTTGAGGCCCTGGCCGCCGATGTTTCCGGAATCCGTCGGACCCGGCCCATCCCCCGGTTTCCGTCGGTCTCCCGGGACATCAGCCTCATTGTGGACGCGGCGGTGGCCGCCGGCGATATGGTCGCCGCTCTGGAATCCGCCGATGTGCCGGGCCGGGAGCTGGTCGAGACCGCTTTTCTTTTCGACCTTTACGAGGGGGAAGGCATTCCCGCCGGCCGACGGAGCCTCTCGTTCCGCCTGGTTTACCGGTCCCCGTCGGAGACCCTTTCGGATGAACGGGTCAACGCGATCCATTCCGCCATCGCCGACCACGTGTTGCGGCAATTCAACGCCGACCTGCCCAGATGAGTGCTGAGTGCTGAGCCCTCAGCCCAGGGCAACCACGGGGGGTTGTCCCTACATAGGATTGCCATGCCGAGTGCATGAACAACAAACAAATCATCCCCCGTAGGGGCAGGCCCCCGTGCCTGCCCTCGGTCCTCAGCCCTCGCCCCTCAGTCCTCGTTTTCCCGATAGCGTTTCCGGAGCTTCGGCTTTTCGATTTTTCCCGTGGGATTCCGGGGGACTTCCCCGAAGATGTACCGCCGGGGGCGCTTGTACCGGGGGAGCTGGGCGCAGAAGTCGGACAGCTCGGCCTCGGTGAGCTCCGCGCCCGGCTTGACCTGGACCACCGCCGCCACGATCTCGCCCAGCCGGTCGTCGGGCAGGCCGATGGCGGCGACGTCGTGGACTTTCGGATGGGACATGAGGAAATACTCGATCTCCACCGGATAGATGTTCTCCCCGCCGGTGATGATCACGTCCTTCTTTCGATCCACCAGCCAGATAAAGCCGTCTTCGTCCCGGCGGGCGATGTCTCCGGTCATGAGCCAGCCGTCGATCCGGGTGGCGGCGGTGGCCTCGGGATTTTTGTAATACTCCCGCATAACCCCCGGCCCCTTGACGGCGAGCTCGCCGGGGCTCCCGTCGGTAAGCGGCTCTCCTCGCTCATCCAGAATCCGGCATTCCCAGTCGAAGCCGGGGACCCCGATGGCCCCGACCTTGTGGGCGTTTTCCACTCCCAGATGGACGCAGCCCGGCCCGGATGCCTCGGTGAGGCCGTAATTGGTGTCGTACTCGTGGTTGGGAAAGACGGTTTTCCACTTTTGAATGAGGCTCGGGGGCACCGGCTGGGCTCCGATGTGCATGAGTCGCCACTGATCGATGTGATACCGGTCCAGATCCAGGTCCCCGTTTTCGATGGCGATGAGGATGTCGTGGGCCCAGGGGACGAGGAGCCAGACCACCGTCACCCGCTCTTCGGAGACCGCATCCAGAATCCATTGTGGACGGACTCCTTTGAGGATCACGGCCTTTGCCCCCACGATGAAGTTGCCGAACCAGTGCATCTTGGCGCCGGTGTGGTAGAGCGGCGGGATGCAGAGGAAGTTGTCGTTGTGGGTCTGGTTGTGATGGCGGTTTTCCACATAAGCGGCCGACTCCAGGTTTCGGTGGGTCAAGAGGACCGCTTTGGGGGCGCCCGTGGTGCCGGATGTGAAATAGAGGGCGGCCGGATCATCGAGGGTTATGGATTCCTCGCCGGGCGGCGGGTCCGTAGGACCGGTCGTCAGTCGGTCATCCCCGCATTCCGCATAAGCGGGGCGGCCGGCCGGCGGTCCGATATAGAGATAGCGCCGGACGGTTCGATCCAGAGCCGGCTTGATGGCGGCGATCCGTTCGGTGAACTCCGGTCCGAAGACCAGGGCCCGGGCCTCGGCCACATTGGCGCAATACCGGATATCTTCGGCGGTAAACCGGAAATTCAAGGGGACGGCCCAGGCCCCGGTCCGGAGAATTCCGAAGTAAACGGGCAGCCACTCCAGGGAGTTCATCATCAACTGGACCACCGTGTCGCCCGGGCCGATGCCTCCCCTTGCAAGGGCATGGGCAAACCGGCTTGCCCGGCGGTCAAAGGCGGCCCAGGTGATTTCCCGGCGGGTCCCCGACTCGGGAGCCCGCTCCACGAGGGCGACCTCCTCGCCATACATCCGGGCGTTTCGACTGAGTATTTCCGTGATTCGCATTGGTGTCGTCCGTCCTTTCCGGCCCCGGAATTACCATAAGCGCCGGAAAAGTCAACCGCCATTTATGGTGAGACG
>CAZWGY010000042.1:0-16467 GCA_964633575.1 uncultured Desulfobacteraceae bacterium | reverse complement strand
CGATTCGGACGGGGACGGAGTTTATGACTGCAAAGACGGTTGTCCCGAAGACCCGAACAAGACGTCCCCCGGCTTATGCGGCTGCGGGATCCCGGATATCGACTCGGACGGAGACGGCACCCCGGACTGCATGGACACCGACCCAACCGACAACCAGCCGCCGGCCGCACCGGTCGGCCTGAGCCCCGCTGATGGCGCCGTGCTGACCGACGTCGATGTCGTCGAGCTGGCCGCCAGTGAGTTTTCAGACCCGGACGGCGACGCTCACGCCGCCTCGATCTGGAGCTTATGGCCGGCGGACGGCGGGGAGGCCACGGCGGTCACCGAGACCGTCACCGTCGGGGACCTCACCCGCTACCAATTCCCCGACCCTTCGCCCGGGATGCGCTATCTCTGGCGGGTGGGCTATCGGGACACTGGCAGCGGTCAAATCGCCTGGTCCCCGGTATATGCGTTCACGGTCACGGCGTCGAACCGGGTGGACCCCCTTACCGGAGCGCCCCTCGACGGCTCCGTCGGATTCATCCTGCCGCCGGGGCGGGTCCGGGCCGACTACCGGATGCTGTCCTTCCCGATCTGGCCGCCGGACCTCTCGGCCCTGGTCGTTATCGGCCCGGCCATCGGCGGGGTTTACGACCGGGATTTGTTCCGGATCGGCTTTTATGACTCCGAAATCGGCGGTTATGTCGAGCTCAGCGACGAGATGGAGATCATCCCCGGGCGGGCCTACTGGTTTATTGCCTGGAACGGCCTGGAGCTTGAGGTCAACGGCACGCCGGTGACCCTGGACCGGGACGTTGATCTGCCCCTCGACGTGAACCCCGACACCGGCCGGGGGTGGAACATGATTGCTTCCCCCACTGACGGCGACTATCTCTGGGCCGAAGTCGAAGTGGTCGTCCGCAATGCCGCCGGCCTGATCGAGCCCGGCTATCCGAAGCGGATCGGGGATCTCGGCCCGGACAACGGGGTGATAGACCTGGACCTCCACCGCTGGGAAGACGACGGCTACAAGAGCGATACCGAGCGAATCCGGAATCGGACCGGATACTGGGTCAACGTTCTTCGGCGGAACGTCGCCCTGCGGTTCCCGGCGGACGCCCGGCTGGCCCCTTCCAATACCGATCCTGGCGCCCTGACGGCCCAAATTCGACGGACCGGCGGGTGGCTCAAACGAGCCGTGTCGCCCCTGTCGGCGGTAGCGGCCGAAGGCGGCGACCAGCCGCCCATGCCCATGGCGGTCTTTGGCGAAGATGCCCAGACCGGCAACGGGGGCGGCGGCGGCTGCTTCATCCGGGCGGCCGGCGACCGATAACCGCCGGTTCGTCAACGAACCATAAAAAAACCCGGCGCTCCGCTAAAGGAGCAACCGGGTTTTTTTTATTCCGTTGAGCCGGCGTGAGGCCGGACGGGCGAGGATGATGAATCAGGACGCTTCTTTTTTGGTCTCCTCGATGATCTTTTCCGCCATGTGAGCCGGCACCTCGTCGTAATGTGAAAACTCCAGGGTGAACATCCCCCGTCCGCCGGTCATCGACCGGAGGTCCGGGGCGTAGGTGAGGAACTCGGACATGGGCACGTTGGCGATAACCACCTGGTTTTTTCCCTTGTTGTCCATCCCGAGCACCCGGCCCCGCTTGCCGTTCAAGTCTCCCATGATGTCTCCGGTGTACTCGTCCGGGGCGATGACCGTGATCTTCATGATGGGCTCGAGGAGCACCGGGTTGGCCTGTTCGGCCGCCTTTTTAAAGGCCAGGGAACCGGCGATCTTGAAGGCCATTTCCGATGAGTCCACCGCGTGGAAGGAGCCATCATCCAGGGTGACCTTGAAATCGACACAGGGATAGCCCGCCAGAACACCTTTCACCCGGGCTTCCGCGATTCCCTTTTCCACGGCCGGAATGAACTGCCGGGGGATGACCCCGCCGACGATGGCATCGACGAACTCGAAGCCCTCGCCCCGGGGGAGAGGCTCGATCTGAATCCAGCAGTCGCCGTACTGGCCGTGCCCGCCGGTCTGTTTCTTGTGCTTGCCCTGGACCCGGACCTTTTTCTTGATGGTCTCACGGTAGGGAACCTTTGGGATGTTGAGCTGGACGTCCACGTTGAACTTCCGCTTGAGCTTTTCAAGGGTCGCCTCGATGTGGACCTGGCCCATGCCGGCCAGGAGGATCTCCTTGGTCTCCGAGTTCCGGGTGAGCTTAAGGCCGGGGTCCTCTTCCAGGAGCTTGGTCAGGGAGGTGAAGACCTTGTCCTCGTCCCCCTTTTCCTTGGCGGTCACGGCATAGGAGATGACGCTGGCAAGGGGCTCGGCGCAGGTGAACCGGACCTTGTCCGATTCGACGCAGAGAGTGTCACCGGTGGTGGTCTCCTTGAGTTTGGCCACGGCCACGATGTCCCCCGGTCCGGCGGTGTCCAGGGGCTTCTGCTCCTTGCCTTCGAGCCGGAGGAGCTGAGAGAACCGTTCCCGGGTTTCTTTGGTCGAGTTGTAGAAGTTGCCGTCCCCGCCGGGAGTGCCGGAGACGATCCTGAAGATGGAGAGCCGGCCGGCATAGGGGTCGGCCACCGTCTTAAAGACGTAGGCGGAAAACGGGGCATCGGGGTCCGGCTGGCGCTCGACTTCCGCGCCGGTGTCCGGGTGGACCCCCATCCGGGAACCACTGTCGGCCGGGGAAGGCATCTGGCCGACAATGAAGTCCATGAGCGGCTCGATCCCGATCCCTTTGACGGCCGATCCGCAGAGAACCGGGGCGAAGGTCCGGGAGAGAATCCCCTTGCGGAGGGCGGCCCCCACTTCCTCGTCCGACAGGCTCTCGCCTTCAAGATAGCGCTCCAGGAGAGCGTCATCGGCTTCGGCAATGTCTTCGACCAGGGCTTCCTTGCTCGACTCGGCGACTTCCCGCATGTCTTCAGGGATATCGCCGACGCTCATCTTCCCGCTATCATCCCAGGTGCAGGCCTTCATGGTGATGAGGTCCACGACTCCGTTGAAGTCCGCTTCGGCGCCGATGGGGATCTGGATGCGAATGGGCTTGGGCTCGAAGATCTCGCCGGCCTCGCCGAAAATCTTGTCGAAATCGGAACGCTCCCGGTCCAGCTTGTTGATGAAGATGAGACACGGCTGGTTGAATTCGGCCGCGAACTCCCAGGCCTGCTCAGCCTGGACCTTGATTCCCTCGACGGCATCGATGAGGAGCACCACCCCGTCGGCCGCCTGCATACTCATCCGGGTGTCGGAAAAGAAGTTCTGGTCGCCGGGGGTATCGATCAGGTTGACCCTGTGCTTTTTCCATCCAAATTGGTGAAACCCGCTGCTGATGGTGATCCCCCGCTTGAGCTCCTCGGGCTCGAAGTCCATGGCCGTGTTGCCATCTTCCACCCGGCCCAGCCGTTTGGTGGCGCCCCCCTTGTAGAGCATGACCTCGGCCAGCGAGGTTTTACCGGAATCTCCATGACCCACCAGGGCGATGTTTCTCAATGTTTCCACCATGTCCGCCATTTCAACTCCTCTCTCCAGTTCATTTTAGATCTGCCGGGCCAATCAATCAGCAGACGTTAAAGTTGTCTTTTTTATCGGGTGAAGCGCGAAAAATCAAGGACAAAATGGACGACTCGGCCCTCAGCCGGTTCCATCCGGATGCTTTGGCCTCAGGTGAACGAGAAACTCCCGGTTTCCCTTGGGTCCCCGGATCGGCGACGGTATCCGCCCGAGGCAGTCGAGACCCGCTTCCTCGAAAAACCGTCCCAACTGGTCCAAGACCGCCTCGTGAAGAGCCGGATCCCGGACCACCCCGCCCTTGCCTACCCGGCCCCGGCCCACCTCGAACTGAGGCTTGATCAGGGCGACCACCTCCCCGGCCGGCCGGAGAAACGGCAGAGCGGCCGGGATGACGATTTTCAGCGAGATAAAGGACACATCGACGGTGATCAGATCGACCCGCTCGGGGAGCGCGTCCGGGGCCATCTGACGGACGTTGGTCCGCTCGATGGGAATCACTCGACTGTCCCGCCGGAGAGACCAGGCCAGTTGGCCATAACCGACATCCACCGCGTAAACCCGCTCCGCGCCGTTTTGAAGCAGGCAGTCGGTAAAACCGCCGGTGGAAGCCCCGACGTCAAGGCAGACCCATCCGGCCGGATCGATCCCGAAGGCCGTCAGGGCCTCGGCGAGCTTCAGTCCCCCCCGGCTCACGTAGGGCAGGTCCTCGCCCCGGACCGACACCGCCGCATCGGGGGGCACCGCCCGGCCGGCCTTGTCAGCCGGCTGGCCGTCCACCAGGACCCGGCCGGCGAGGATCAGAGCCCGGGCCCGCTCCCGGCCGGCGGCAAGGCCCCGCTCCACCAGCGTCAAGTCGAGCCGTTGCCCTCTGGCCATGCCTCACCGTCTTCAATCAACCGTCGAGAGGCCGCGACGATGCCGGAAGCGTCGAGGCCATATTGGGACAACAGGGCCCCCTGGGGGCCGTGGGGGACAAAGACATCCGGGATGCCCAAACGGGAGACCCGGACCCCGGTCATCCCGGCATCGGCCAGGCATTCGAGGACGGCGCCGCCAAATCCGCCGGGGAGTACATTTTCCTCCACCGTGAGAATCCGGGGGATTCGCTCGGCCAGGGACCGGATTCTTCCCTTGTCTAGCGGCTTGACAAACCGGGCGTCCACCACGGTGGCGTTGATTCCCGCCTCGGCCAGACGCTGGTGGGCCTTCAGAGCCGCTGCCACCGGCCGGCCGACCGCCAGGATCACGAGATCGTCCCCCTCCCGGAGCACCTCGGCCTCGCCAATGGTCAAGGGCTGAGGCGTCGGGGTCAAGGCCACCCCGACCCCGGCCCCCCGGGGATACCGGAATGCGATGGGACCATCATGGTTGATGGCGGTGGCAAGCATCCGCCGGAGCTCGTTTTCGTCCCGAGGCGCCATGACGACCATGTTGGGGAGGCTCCGGAGATAGGACAGATCGAAGAGGCCATGGTGGGTGGGACCGTCCTCGCCGACGATCCCTCCCCGGTCCACCGCGAAGATCACGGGAAGCGCCTCGATGCAGACGTCGTGAAGAATCTGGTCGTAGGCCCGCTGGAGAAAGGTGGAATAGATGGCCACCACCGGCCGGAACCCCTCGGCCGCCAGCCCGGCGGCAAAGGTGACCCCGTGCTGCTCGGCAATGCCCACGTCGAAGAACCGGTCCGGATAGGTCTCGGCAAACCGCGTCAAGCCGGTTCCTTCGGGCATGGCGGCGGTCACCGCCAACAGCCGCCGATGCTCGGCGGCCATCTCGACCATGGCGTCGCCAAAGACCTCGGTATAGGCGGGCACGCTGCTCCCCGGGCCGATGCAGTTCCCGGTCTCCACCTCGAAACACCCCACTCCGTGATAGTAAACCGGGTTTTTTTCGGCATGAGGATATCCCTTGCCCTTGGTGGTGGTGACGTGTACCAGCACCGGCTCGTTTTTGGACCGGATGTTTTCGAGGATATCCACGAGGTGGCTCAGCCGGTGACCGTCGATGGGGCCGAAATACTCGAAGTTGAAGGCTTCGAAGAGCATTCCCGGCGTGACAAAGGTTTTGAAGGACTCCTCGGTCCGCTTGGCGATCTTGTAAACGTCATCTCCGATCCGCGGGAGGGATTTGAGAAAGCCCCCCAGCTCGGTGCGGAAATCCTGAAGCCGCCGGGCCGACAAGGTCCGGCTCAAAAACGAAGAGAGGGCCCCGACGTTTTTGGAGATGGACATGTCATTGCTGTTCAGGATGACGATCAGGTCCTTCTGGGTATCGCCGGCCTGGTTGAGCCCTTCGTAGGCGAGCCCGGCCGTCATGGAGCCGTCTCCGATGACGGCGATCACCTTGGAAGGGTCTTCCTTCAGGCTCTTGGCACAGGCCATGCCCAGCCCGGCGGAGATAGAGGTGCTGCTGTGGCCCGTGGTGAAGGCGTCATAAGGGCTCTCGCTCCGCCGGGTAAACCCGCTCAGGCCGCCCTGCGTCCGAATCGTCTGGAACTGGTCCCGCCGGCCGGTGAGGATCTTGTGGGCATAGGACTGGTGACCCACGTCCCAGATGATCCGATCCCGGGGCGCATCAAACACCCAATGGATGGCAATGGCCAGCTCCACTGCCCCCAGGCTGGATGCCAGGTGGCCGCCGTTTTTAGACACCACGTCGACGATCATCCGGCGGATCTCGGCGGCCAGCCCCCGAAGCTCAGCCAAAGACAGCCGTTTCAGATCGGTGGGCGAGGCGATATTCTCAAGTAGGCTCAAGGTCGGTGAAGCTCCTTTTTTCCATCGGATTCCTGTCAGCGGTTGCGCTCGATGACGTAGGCGGCAATGGCCCGGAGCGGCTCGGCCTGATCGTCGAAGCCGGCAATGGCCGAAACCGCCTCGGTCACCAGGTCCCGAGCCGCCCGGCGCGCCGCCGGCAGGCCCATCAGCGCCGGATAGGTGCTCTTCCGCCGCCGGGCATCGCTGCCCACGGCCTTGCCCAACCGGTCCGGATCACCGTCCACATTGAGAAGGTCGTCGGTGACCTGAAAGGCCAGGCCGATCCGGTCGGCATACCGGTCGAGAGCCTCCCGATCGGCCTTTGAAGCCCCGGCCAGCGTGGCCCCGGTCTCCACGGCAACCCGGATCATCGCCCCGGTCTTCAGGCGGTGAAGGGCCGAAAGCTCGTTCCGGTCGAGCTGTCGGCCCTCGGCCGCCATGTCCCGCATCTGGCCCTCGATCATCCCGGCCGGCCCGGCGGCGGCGGCAATCCGTCGGATAACCCGCAACGCCGGATCAGGGTCCGTCGGAAGGTCGGCCAGGACCTCGAACGCCAGGGTCAGGAGAGCATCTCCGGCCAGAACGGCGGTGGCCTCGTCAAAGGCCACATGGCAGGTGGGCAGGCCCCGACGAACCGCGTCGTCGTCCATGGCGGGCAGGTCGTCGTGAATAAGTGAATAGGTGTGGATCATCTCGATGGCACACCCGGCCCGCAATACCGCGGCATCCGAGGCCCCGGCCACCGCCTCGGCCGCGGCCAAACAGAGGATCGGGCGGAGCCGCTTCCCGCCGGCCATCAGGCAGTGGCGCATGGCCGCCCCCAGGCGGGTGTCGATCCCGGCGGTCAGACGCTCCAGCTCGGCGTTGATCCACTCCGTCCGCTCAACCCGGTAGTCACTCAGGGAAAACAACCGGCCTATTCCGCCGCCGCCGGAAAAGGCGACTCGTGAGCCGCCCCGGTTTCGTCTTCCAGCAGGACCGTAATCCGCTTTTCGGTCTCGTCGAGGGTTTTCGCGCAGTATTTCGACAGCCGAATTCCCTCCTCGAACCGCTTCAGGGCGTCTTCCAGGGACAGATCCCCCCTCTCCAGAGCATCCACGATGGCCTCCAGAGCCGCCAGGGCTTCCTCATAAGTCTGTTTTTTCTTCGTCATCCGTCACGCTCTCCACCCGGCAGGTCAATGATCCCTTCCATAATAAAAGCTCCACGGTCGCCTCCGGCTCAACCGCCCCCGCCTCCCGGATGACCCGGCGCCCCGGTACCTCCCGGGCGATGCTGTACCCCCGTTTCAAAATGGCGGTGGGGCTCAGCGATTGAAGGCGGTCGTTTCGCCACTTGAGCCGTTCCCGCTCCCGAACCAGCCTCGCCGTCATCCCGCGATTCAGCCGGGCGGCAATATCGTCGAGGCGGAGGCGCATCTCCTCCACCCGCTTCCGGGGGTGGACCAGCCGCCGGGAGACCTCGGCAAGCCGCCGACGATGGCGCTCGATGGTCCGCTGGCATCCCGCTGAGAGCGCCAGGGTCAGCCGGGTGACCTCACGGCTCAAGTCGGCCTTTCGAGGCACGGCCAGCTCGGCCGCCGCCGATGGGGTGGGGGCCCGGAGATCAGCCACGAAGTCCGCGATGGTCACGTCGGTCTCATGGCCCACCGCCGAGATCACCGGGACCGTCGAAGCAAAGATGGCCCGGGCCACCGCCTCCGAATTAAAGGGGCTCAGGTCCTCCAGCGATCCCCCGCCCCGGCAGACAATGAGGACATCGGCATCCCGGCGTTCGTTGGCCAGCGCCAAGGCCCGGACGATCTCGGCATCGGCCCCATCCCCCTGAACCCGGACCGGATAGATAATCACCGGGATGTTGGCAAATCTCCGCCCGATCACGGTCAGAACATCGTGAACCGCCGCTCCCGTCCGGGAAGTGATCACGCCGACCCGGCGGGGCAGCCTGGGGATGGGCCGCTTTCGATCCGCGTCAAAGAGCCCCTCGGCCGACAGCTTCCGCTTGAGCTGCTCAAAGGCGACCTGGAGCGCGCCAACCCCCTTGGGCTCCAGGTATTCGAAGATCACCTGATAGCTGCCCCGGGGAGCGTAAACACCGATCCGGCCGAGCCCGGTCACTTCCATTCCGTCTTCGGGCCGGAATCGCAGTGACCGGTTTTGTCCCTTGAACATCACCCCGGCAATCTGAGCGCCGTCGTCTTTGAGGGTGAAATAGAAATGGCCCGATGCCGGGCGTGCGAAGTTGGAGATCTCCCCTTCCACCCAGATGATGGGGAATTGCTCTTCCAGAACCGTCTTGAGCTCCGCCGTCAGCCCGGAAACGGTGTAAATCGTCCGGGCCGGGGGATTATTGTCCATCCCGACCGCCATGGTCCGACCTCCCTACCATACATACCCGCCGCATTCAATCCCCTTTTACCCGATCGATGTATTCCCGGACCGCCGGCAGCACATAGACATCATCACCGACCCGTCCGGCGAGGCAGGATCCCAGAAGGCGGTTTTTCCGAGCGGCCGAGAGGTGCCGGTCCATGACATAAACCCATTGGCCCTTGACCCGGCAGAGTCCGCTTTTGACCTGGACGCGGGCGGTTTTAAAGCTGTGCTCCTCCACGGTGATCGCCAGCCGCTCCGCCAGCTCCCGCAAATGGCCGTAAAGCTCATCCGATTTCATCCGATTTCTCTTGAAAAAGCGGCCCGAGGCATTATAATAGCATTGTTTATAACGACAACGATTATCTTTTCTAGGAGGTGAACATGGCGTATTACGCGCAAAGCAGACCCCGGACCCAGGTGGCGGTAAACTCGTTTCTCCAGAGCGTTTACAACTGGATGGCCATCGGGCTCGGATTGACCGGTCTTGTGGCCTATCTGGTGGCCAACAGCGAGACCATGATCCGGCTGATCTTCGGCAATCAGCTCGTCTTTTTCGGATTGATCATCGCCGAGCTGGCCCTGGTATTCACCATCAGCGCCCGGGTCCACAAGATGACGGCGACCACCGCCACATCCCTTTTCGTCCTTTACGCGGCGTTGAACGGGGCGACCATCTCGTCGATTTTCCTTGTCTATTCCCGGTCGTCCATCGCCTCGACCTTTTTCATCTGCTCGGCGATCTTCGTCGCATGCAGCATTTACGGGTATGTCACCAAGCGCGATTTGACTTCGCTGGGCAGCTTTCTGTTCATGGGGCTCATCGGGATCATCATCGCGTCGGTGGTCAACCTTTTCCTTCATAGCTCGGCGGTGGCCACCATCGTCAGCTATCTCGGGGTCTTCATCTTCATCGGGCTGACGGCCTATGACAGCCAGAAGCTCAAGGAGATGGCCCGGACCCAGCCCGAGGGCCTCGAAGCCGGAGTGGTCCGGAAAGGGGCGATCATGGGGGCCCTGTCCCTCTACCTCGACTTCATCAATATGTTCCTTTTCCTCCTGTACATCTTCGGCGGCCGGGAGTAAGCGCCGATCCGAAAACCGCATCCTGAGCGTGTAGAAGCCCCCGGCCTTGCCGGGAACCCGAATCAACGGGTTGCCAACAGGCTCTAAAACGCAAAAATCCCCTGTGCGGGCTTCCCGTTTCAACCGCCGCACAGGGGATTTTTTTGTCTATTGGCCGACGGCCGACCGGATCACATCGACAATGTCCCGGCAGCACTGATCGGTGAGCTCCCGGGTCGGCCCTTCCACCATCACCCGGCACAACAATTGGGTTCCCGAGTATCTCACCAGCACCCGGCCCGCCTCCCCCAGCCGGGCCTCGGCATCAGCGATGGCCGCTGAGACGCCGGGGATCTCCGAAATGGGAAGCTTCCGGGTCACCGGGACATTCATCAGGACCTGGGGATAAACCGTCACCTGCCCGGCCAGCTCGGAAAGCGGCCGACCGGAGTCCTTCATGGCCGCTATGAGCTTGAGCGCCGTGAGGATACCGTCGCCGGTGGTATGGTGGTCGAGAAAGATCGTATGGCCGGAGTCTTCCCCGCCGATCACCGCGCCGGTCGCCAGCATCTCCGCCATGACGTAGCGGTCACCCACATCGGCCATCCGGTGGCGGATGCCCATGGACTTCAGGCAGAGCCCCAACCCGATATTGCTCATCACCGTCGAAACCACCGTGTCCGCCGGAAGCCGTCCCCGGTTCCTGGCCGCCTGAGCACAGGCCGCGAGAATCTGATCGCCCGTCACCCGGCGGCCCCGCTCGTCCACCGCGATGAGCCGGTCCCCGTCGCCGTCAAAAGCCAGTCCGACCGTCGCGCCGGTCCGGACCACCCGCTCCATGAGCGCTTCGGGGTGCTCGGAGCCGCATCCGTCGTTGATGTTTTCCCCGTCCGGAGAGACCGACAGGGCCTCCACCGACGCCCCCAGCTCGGCAAAAACCCGAGGAGCGACATCAAAGGTCGCCCCGTTGGAAGCATCCAGAATGATCCGCATCCCGGTCAGGTCCATGCCGTCGGCAACCGTATTGATCAGAAACCGGACGTACTGGTCCGACGCATCGGTCAAAGCCCCGGCCCGGCCGGGAGCAACCCCTTCGCACCAGCCCGGCATCTCCGGATCACGGGCCAGCGCCTCGATCCGGTCCTCATCGGCGTCGGTGAGCTTGAACCCCCGCCCGTCGAAGAGCTTGATTCCGTTATCAACATACGGGTTATGAGAAGCGGAGATCACGATCCCGGCCCCGGCCCCTTCAGCGGCGGCCAGGTAGGCCACCCCGGGCGTCGGCAGGATGCCGGCCCGGCGGACCTCGCCGCCGCCCGAGCAGATCCCCGCCACCACGGCATGCTCGATCATGTCCCCGGATCGCCGGGGGTCCCGGCCGATGACAAACGGGGTTGTCCCCCCGTTCCCCCTGAAATGTCGGGCCACCGCCCGGCCCACGCTCACCGCCACCTCGGGCGTCATCGGGTGCCGATTGGCCCGCCCGCGAATCCCGTCGGTCCCAAAAAGCCGCTCCATCGATCCCCCTTACCCGTCCGCTTTCCCGAATACCGACGGCAGCTTGTCCCGGGCTTCCGCAACGGCGCCGTCAACCACGGTCTGAAGCCACTTGACGCCGGTCTCCGTCGTTTCCGGAGCCAGCCCCTGAATTCCCGTCACATAATCCCGGCCATTTCCGGCAACCCCCTCCGTCACCGTCTCCAGGAACGGGTCCCGAAGCGCGGTCTCCCCTTCCCCGTTAACCGCTTCCCGGAGCCTCGATTCAGCTTCGGGCCATTCTTTGGTCAGAGCCTCATTGGCAGCGGCGCTCCGACAGAAGGCGCCCAGCCGATTTAAACGCTCTTCCACGGCCGCCCGGAGCTGTTTTCGGGCCCCCGCCAGGAGAACCTCGGGGAGATCGTCTCCGCCGAAAATGGGCCGGACCTCCTCGTACCAGCGGATCAGGGCCGCCAGGTTGCCGATGTAGGCGACGTTGTTACCGACGATCTTCCGGACGTTCGCGTTCATTCCGGGGGTATAGGGCAGGCTGCCCGATTTCCGGCCGCCGTCCATGAGGAGGCGGTTGGGGCGGAGCTCGTCCTTTCTCCAGACCGTCCCGGCGGCGATCACCGTGCCGAAGGCCAGACGGCACGGCCCCACCAGCCCTCCTTGACCGCCGAGGAAGATCGGCCGCTGGTTGAGCATCACGCCGTTCGGAACATCTCCGAGAAGCGAGGGAGTAGCCTTGTCCCCGTTTGGGGTGAAGTTGAAATGAATGTAGGCGCTGCCGACCTCGCCGTGATCCCGCCGGCTTGTTCCCCCCGCCATGAGGACATCGCAGAAGTTGATCAGGCTCCCGAGGGTGACAAACGGGAAGAGGATGGTCTGCTTGAGCCCCACCGTGTGCGCGCCGCCGGCCGACTCCTCGATAAGCGTCCCCTTCCGGACATGGGCACCATCGCCCATCTTCGAGCCTTTCAGAAAGACCGCTTCCCGGAAATACCCGCCGGCCAGCTCGACCTCGGGGCCGATCCAGACATCCTCGACCGTGACCGGACCCTCCGTCCCCAGCCGGGCCCCCGGCATAATCAAGGTATCCGCTCCCCGAATCCGGCATCCCGGATGGATCACCACATCCCGCCCGGAGATCCGGTCCGGATTCACCCGCTCATCGACCGTCACCGATTCGGGATTGGGCATTCGGACCCCTTTTTGAAGGAGCCGCGTTATCGTCTCGCGTCCCCGTTGCGCATCCATCTCGGCCATCTGTTCTCTCCCCGTCATCCGCCGCCCCGGACCCGCCGCAAGGCGCTCCGGGCCATCCGCCGTTCATCCGAATCCAACAGCGCCCGCCAGGCCCAGGTCGCAAAACCCATCAGTGTAACGGCCAGAAAAACGACCTTGACGGTTAATCCATCCATCGCGATCCCCGCCGCCATCAACCCGATGGCCAGGCCGAGGACCGCCATCCGCCGGACTTCGTAAAGCCGGTCGGCTCCGATAAGGTGCCGGGCCATCAGAGTCATGATCAGGGTATCCAGAAGCAGTCTCCCCGCCCATGCGGCGGCCACTCCGACAATCCCCCCGTACCGGGTCAGAAAATAAAGGGCGATCAGATAGGGGATCAGCTCCGCCACCGCCAGCTTGGCAGTCAGGTCCGGCCGGCCCACCCCCTGAATCAGGGCACAGGGGATCTGTCCGAGACTGTAAAGGAGAACTCCGAAACAGAAGAGCTCCAGAACCGGCCCCGACGCTTTGGCGAAGGTCTCGTCAAGCCAGAAACCCAAGCCCTCGTGGGCAAAGGTGGCGATGATCAGGGTGACGGGAAACATCACCAGAAAGACGTATTTGGAGCCGCTGTTGTAAATCCGGCGGGTATGGTCCGGGTCGGCGGCCGCGCTGGTGGAAAACGCCGGAAAGAGCACTCCGATGAGTGCCCAGGGGTAAAACCAGAGCTTGGTGACCACCTCATTGGGCGTCGCATAGTAGGCCACCGCCGTCACCGACAGCCAGGCGCCGATCCAGAACCGGTCAAGGTTGATCATCACCGGGTTCAAAACGTTGGTCACCGTCATCCAGCCGCCAAACCGGAGGAGCGGCAGCAGGTGATCCCGCCTGACGGGACGCCGGTATTTCAGGGCGGGCACGACCCGAAACCCCAGAGCGAAATGGGCCAGGCAGGCGGCCACCCGCCCCACCATCAGGACCGCCACCACCGGCACCAGACTCCGGGAGAACGGCAACACCGCCAGGGGAGCGGAAAACGTATAGACCCCCAGAGCAATCCGGACCGTATTGGTCAGCCCGAACCGTTGGTAAGCGTCCAGAACCCCGCGCATCCCGATGCTCGGGATAACCAGGGGCAGAAAAATCACCAGGAGGGTGAACGCCCCGAGGGTTTCCCCCTGAAGGGCCTCGGGGATGTTGAGAACCTCCGTTACGCCCCAGGGCAGTAGGAGTATCGCACCGGCCGCCACGGTAGCTCCCAGGAGAGCCATGAGAATCAAGGCCGGCCAGACCAGCCGGGGAACCCGTTCCTCGTCGCCTTCCCCGAGGGCCTCGGCCACCAGCTTCGTCAGAGCCCGTCCCAATCCCAGATCGAAAAGGCTCAGGTAGCCGATTAGCACCCAAGCCAGGGTCAACACCCCGAACCGGTCGGTGCCCAGCCCCCTCACAAGGACGGGGATGGCAAAGACCGCCACGACCATGGGGGCACAATAGCCGGTCAGGTTGAGGACCACATTCCGGGCCAGCCGGTCCCCCCGGACCAGATACGCGGGAGCCTCGCGCCGGGAGCGGATCAAAAGACGGCGTAGGGTCGATCATCCGGACGGATGAGGCGCCAATAGAGGTCGGCAATCTGCTCAACCATTCGCCGGGCATCGAACTCGGCCACGTGCCGCCGTCCCATGGCCCCCATCCGGGCGGCTTCCCGCGGCCGGCTCAACAGCTCGATCACCGCCGCCGCCGCCTGCCGGTAGTCGGCGGGCGGGACCAGGAGACCGGTGACGCCGTGGCGGACCGCTTCGAGATTCCCGTCAACGGCGCTGGCCACAATGGGCAGGCCGTGGGCCATGGCCTGAGGGATAACCCGTGGGAGTCCCTCCCACAGCGAGGGCAGAAGAAAGACGTCGAAGATCGACATGAGATCAGGGACGTCCCGCCGCAGGCCGGTAAGGATCACCCGATCCGTCAACCCCATCCGGTGGATCATCTGTTCCACCTGCCCCCGGAGGGGGCCGTCGCCCACAATGACGAAAACCGCCGTCGGCACTTTCCGGGCCACGATCTCCACGGCCCGGATCAAATCCAGAGGGGCCTTCTGCCGGGAAAGGCGCGTCACCGTGCCCACAACTTGAGCCGTCGGGGGGATTCCCAGTGCATCACGGGTTTCATGGGGAGGCCGATCCGGATGGCCGAACCGGTCCAGCTCGATGCCGCTGCGGATCACGATGTAATCGTCCGGACATCCGATGCCGCTTTGAACTCCCTTTTCGATATCCCGCTGAGTAACCGCGATGAGGTGATGGGTGATGGGCAGGGTGATTTTTTCGAGATTGATGTAAAAAAACCGCTCAACCGGGTTCTGATGACTGTGAAAACCCCAGCCGTGGACGGTGTGGAGAATCAAAGGCGTCCCGGCAAACCATGCCGACCACCGTCCCAGAATCCCGGCCTTGGAACTGTTGGTGTGGACCACCGTATATCGACCGTGCCGTATAAACCGGATCATCCGGACGGTGGCAATCAAGTCCTTGATCGGATTGACCTCCCGGACGAGAAGCGGCTCGATGGTCAGGGGAATTCCTTTCTGATGAGCAGCTTCGAATAAGCTGCCCTCCGGACCGGTCTGAGGGCCGGTTAAAAGGTCCACCCGCCAGTCCCTCGAATCGAGAAGCTCAGCCGTGAGGATCGCGGTTTCCTGGGCGCCCCCCAGAATCAGACGGGTGATGATCTGCAAGACCCGAACCGGCCTCCGCTGAGGGGGCACATTCGGCTCCTGAGCGCATTTTGGGGTCAGGTGCAACCCCGGTATCTGGCCCCTTTTGAGGGATTCGCCAATCCCGAGCTTCTCCGACTGAACTAATCCTTTAAGTGACATCCGGGTGGACAGGTGCCGGATGACATGCGGCAGGGCCATAAGGAAAAACCGGATTCCCAGCACACCCAGGGCGAGGGGGCCGGCCAGGGAAAGAATCCGATAATTGTGTTTGTTGAACAGGTGATAGACGCTTTTGTGGAACTCGTACCGGGACCGGATGGGCAGCTTGTTGCTGGAGCCGCCGACGTAGTGGTAAACCGAGGCACGAGGAAAATAGACGACTTTCCATTCCCGCTCCCACATCCGCCAGCACCAGTCGGCATCCTCCCAGTACATGAAAAACCGCTCATCCAGAATCCCCACATCCTCAACCGCCTTTCTCCGGACCATCATACAGGCTCCGGAAACCCAATCGACCGGCATGGGGGTCCAGCCATCTGATTTCAGGCTGAGGAGATTCCTTGAAGTGATGGGATTCCGAGGAAACCAACGGGACAGGACGGAGGATCGTCCGAAGAGGGCGGTCAGAGGGGTGGGAAAGGATCGGGCTGAATTCTGAAGCCGGCCGTCGCTATCGTATATCCGAGGACCGATAATCCCAACGTCTTTCCGTCGTTCCATGTACTCGATGCAGGCATCGAAGAAATCACCAACCACGAAGGTATCCGGGTTGAGCAACACGATGTAGTCGCCATCCCCTTCCGAAAGCGCCTGGTTGACGGCCCGGGCAAACCCCAGATTCTCGGCATTGGTTTTGAGATTGACCGAGGGAAATCGAGGAAGGATCCGCTCGACGTTATCGGTCGAGGCGTTGTCCTGAATATAGATCCTGGCCCGGTATCCGTTTAACGACTCTTCAACGGAACGGAGACAGTTTTTCAACAGATCGGTGCTGTTGTAATTGACGATGATCACGTCGAGCATGAGGATTATTCGACTCCGGCTTAGCCTAAATCTCGCCTAAAGCGGCTTGGATCGGGTTTCCAGTCTTCGAAACAGACGAGGAAACAGGAGCTCTCGATCCAAAATACTCCAGATATAGCGGTCCGAAACCCGTCTGCTCCCCTGAATGGCTCTTCGTTTCCGGAGCATCCGCGGCAAGCCTTTCAGCGCATCCCGCTTGGCCCGGATGAATTCCTTCCCCCTTCCTCGGGAGACGAAAAACAGAAACGACGCGAATACATAAATGAGGTGCGGCACAATCGTCAAGGGAATCAGCGACGCCGGCATGTTTTTGATATACACCCACTCCAG
>CAZWGY010000041.1:0-16602 GCA_964633575.1 uncultured Desulfobacteraceae bacterium | reverse complement strand
ATCAACTACACCTCGAAAACCCGCAGCTTCGGCAGAGGCGGCATCCGCCGTCGTGGCTCATGGCGCCGCCGCATTCGGGGCAGATGTCGATGCCGGGCTGGCTTGGGGCGGATGGGGTGTCGTCGCCGGTGGCGGCCTGGAGGACCTGGGCGATGGCGTCGGGGCAGGAGAGGGTGATCCGGCCGTTTTTCCAGGTGGGGGAGGGGCAGCGGATGCCGATGAGCTGTTTGACCACCGCATCGGGCGGGATGCCCGATCTGAGGGCCAGCGAGATGAGCCGGCCGGCGGCTTCGGTTTGAGATGAGGCGCACCCGCCGGTTTTGCCCATCTGGGCGAAGACCTCGCAGATTCCGTCGTCGTCGGAGTTGACGGTGACGTATAGATTCCCGCAGCCGGTCCGGACCCTCCGGGTGTAGCCTTCGGTTCTTTCAGGCCGGGGCCGGGGTCCCCGGTCGGCGGCGGACTCGGCGCTCCCCTGAGCGGCGCCGCTCCGGAGGACCTGATCGGCCCGGCTCCGGTCCCGGTAGAGGGTCACTCCTTTCAGCCCCGCATCGAAGGCCCGCCGGCAGATATCCACCACCTCCCGGCGGCTGGCGTCGGCGCGGAGGTTCACGGTTTTGGAGACGGCGTTGTCGGTGTGGCGCTGGAAAGCGGCCTGAATCCGGAGATGCCATTCGGGGGCGATCTCGTGAGCGGTGGAGAAGAGGCGCCGGACCGACTCGGGCACCGAATCCACCCCCTGGATGCTTCCGGCCCGGACCACTTCGGCCTCGAGCTCCGGGGAGTGGAAGCCCTCCCGCTTGGCGATCTCGAGAAATAGCGGATGGACCTCGTTCAGGATCTCGCCGTTTAAGACATGCCGGGCGTGGGCCACCGCGAAAAGCGGCTCGATCCCGCTGGAAACCCCGGCGATCAGGCTGATGGTCCCGGTGGGGGCCACCGTGGTGACGGTGGCGTTTCGCATGGTTGGGGTTGCCGGGTCGTCGAAGATCGACCCCGGATAGGCGGGGAAGCTGCCTCGGGTTTCGGCCAGCTCCGCCGATGCCGCCCGGGCCCAGGCGGTGATCTGGCTCATGACCGCTTCCGCCTCGGCTTCAGCCGCATCATCGTCGTAGGGGATGCCCATCCGGATGAGCATGTCGGCGAATCCCATGACCCCGAGGCCGATCTTCCGGGTCTTCCGGCTCATCTCGGCGATGGCCGGGAGCGGGTACTGGTTGACTTCGACCACGTTGTCGAGGAAGTGGACCGCGTCCCGGACCGTCCGCCAGAGCCGGTCGGTGTCGAGGTCCCCGTCCTTGACCATCCGGGCCAGGTTGATGGACCCGAGGGTACAGGATTCGTATGGCAGGAGGGGCTGTTCGCCGCAGGGATTGGTGGCCTCGATGGCCCCGAGGCTCGGGGTGGGGTTGTCGGCGTTCATCCGGTCGATAAAGATGACTCCGGGCTCGCCGGTGGCCCAGGCCGCGTCGGCTAGCCGGGCGAAGAGGTCCCCGGCCCGAAGGCGGCGGACGATCCGGCCGGTCCGGGGGTTGACCAGGGGATAGTCGGTCCCCTCCGCCACCGCCGTCATGAATTCGTCGGTGATGGCCACTGAGATGTTGAAGTTGTTGAGGGCCCGGGCTTCGGATTTGGCCTCGATAAACGCCTCGATGTCCGGATGGTCCACTCGGAGGACGGCCATGTTGGCCCCCCGGCGGGTCCCCCCCTGCTTGACCGTCTCGGTGGCGGTGTCGTAAACGGCCATGAAGGAGATCGGCCCGGATGAGACCCCGGCGGTGGACCGGACCACATCCCGGGCCGGCCGGATTCTGGAGAAGGAAAACCCGGTGCCGCCGCCGCTTTTGTGGATCATGGCGGTGTGCTTGAGGGTCTCGAAGATGCTTTCCATGGAGTCTTCCACCGGGAGGACGAAGCAGGCGGCGAGCTGTCCCAGGTCGCGGCCGGCGTTCATGAGCGTCGGGGAGTTGGGGAGAAACTCGAGCCGGACCATCATCTTTCGGAACCGGTCCGCGGTCCCGTCCACGTCGGCGGTTTCGTCAAAGGCGGCATCAGCGGCGGCGATCCGCCGGGCCACCCGGTCGAACATCTCCTCCGGGGTTTCGACCACGTTGCCGTCGGGGTCCCGCTTCAAATAACGGCGGTCCAGGACGATCCGGGCGTTGTCCGTGAGGTCAACCGTCATCCGCCCCTCCGTTTTCCGCCGGGACGGTTTCCTTCAAAAAGTCGATGAACGCCGCGGCCTGGGGGGATGGGGTCCGTTGCCGGTGCCGGGTGAGATAGAACCGGCGTTCCATGGACAGGCCCCGGATGGCCACGGTGGCGACGGACCCGGCGGCCAGAGCGTCGGCCACGGCCACGCAGGAAAGGATCGAAACCCCCAGCCCGCTTTTGATCCCCTGGATCACGGCCTGGGTGGAACCCATCTCGGCGGACACCAGAAGGCCGTCCGGGTCGGCCCCGGCCCGGCCCAGCCGCTCCCGGATCGACTGGAGGGTCCCGGAACCCGGTTCGCGGATGATAAACGGTTCAGCCATGAGGGCATCGAGGGAGACTTCGGAGGCTTCCGCCCAGGGGTGGCCGGCGGGGACCACCAGGCAGAGGCGGTCGTCCACCAGAGGCGTCTGCCGGACTCGCCGGTCCGCGGTCCGGGCCCCCACCACTCCCAGATCCAGCCGCCCGCCCGCCACGCCCTCGATCACCGTCTCCGTGTCCCCCACGGACAAGGAGATGGTCACATCGGGATGTCTGGCGGTGAACGCCCCCACCAGGGACGGGAGGATATACACCCCGGGGATGGTACTCCCGCCGACGGCCAAACGGCCCCGGATCTTCCCGTGGAGCCCGGCGATGGCCGCCTCCAGCTCGTCTCGAAGCGACAGCATCCGCCGGGCGTAGTCGCAGAGGATCTCCCCGGCGGCCGTGGGGACCGCTTCACGGGAAAGCCGGTCCACGAGCCGGCAGCCGAAATGGTCCTCAAGCTCCTTGATATGGCTGCTCACCGTGGGCTGAGAAAGGTGGACGGCCCGGCCGGCCCCGGAGAAGCTCCGGGTTTCGATGACCTTGGTGAATATCTTGAGCTGCCAGAGGTCCATGGGTCAGTCGTCCGTCTCCGTCGGGGCGTACTTTTCCCTGAGCTTCCGGTTGACCAGATCCGGGACCATGTCGTCGATGTCGCCGCCGAACTGGGCGGCTTCCTTGATGATGGACGAAGAGGTGAAAATCCAGCGGAGGCCGGTCATGAGAAAGACCGTCTGGATTTCCCGGTTGAGCTTCCGGTTCATGAGAGCCATCTGGAATTCGAACTCGAAGTCCGAGACGGCGCGCATCCCCCGAAGGATGGCGTGGACCCGCCGCTGGGCCGCGTAATCCACCAGGAGACCGTGGTAGTCGGCCACCTCCGTCCGGGGATTGTCGGCCAGGCTCTCCCGGAGCATCTCCCGGCGCTCGTCCAGGGTGAACAGGTACTTCTTGCCGGGGTTGCACAAAATGGTAACGATGAGTCGGTCAAAGATCTTCAGGCCCCGCTTGATGATGTCCAGATGGCCGTTGGTCACGGGGTCGAAGGAGCCGGGGTAGATGGCGATTTTATCCATGGGCGCGTCCTTGAGATCCTCCTTCCGGGTCATTAAAAATTCTTTTCCATATCACAAAGGAAAAAGGTGACCAAGGTTTTTCCATACCGTCGGCGGTCGGCGGCGGTAAACCCGTCGGCGGTCGGGGTCGGGTCGTCGGTCCCGTGCTCGGCGACAATCCGGGCGCCCGGCGCGAGGAGGCCTTCGGCCCGGAGCCCGGCCAGGGTCGGCGGGATCAGCCCGAGCCGGTAGGGGGGGTCCATGAAGACGAGGTCGAAGGGGCCGGCCGGCAGGTGCCAGGGGCGCCGGGTCAGGTCCCGTCGAACCACCGCCCCCCGGTCGGCCAGGCCCAGGGTATCGAGATTGCCCGTCACGGTCGCCACCGCCGCCCGGTCCCGGTCGATGAACCATGCCGCCCCCGCCCCCCGGCTCAGGGCCTCGATCCCCAGTGCCCCGGTCCCGGCATAGAGGTCGAGGACCCGTTCTCCGTCCAGCCGGCCTCCGAGGATGTTGAAGACCGCCTCACGGACCCGGTCGCCGGTGGGCCGGGTTCCCCGTCCCGAAACGGACGCGATGGGCCGGCCGCGATGGGTTCCCCCGATCACCCGCACCGGTTCAGGCCCTGGTTCCGATCCGTTTTCGGATGAAGTCGGCGTCCACCCCCACCGCTTCGGCGGTCCGGTCCACGTCCCCGCCGTGGGCCGCGACCCGGCGGGCGAGGTATTCCCGCTCGAAGGCATCCCTTGCCCCCGAAAATGACTCGATGGCAAAGACCCCGCCGTCGTCGGGCGGGGGCGGAGGAGCGGCGGGCAGGTCGGGCAGGTGACGCGGTTCGATGGTCTCCTCATCGACCATCAGCGTAAGCCGGCCGATGAGGTTTTTGAGCTCCCGGACGTTGCCGGGCCAGGCGTGGGCCGAGAGGATCTCCAACGCCGCCGGGGAGATCTGCTTCCGTGGGGCCCGGCCCTCCCGGTGGAGCCGGTCCAGGAAGACTTCGACCAGGATCGGGATGTCCTCGATCCGATCCCGGAGAGGCGGGACGTGGACGGGGACCACGTTTAAGCGGTAGTAGAGGGCTTCCCGGAACCGCCCGGCCGCGATTTCCGCTTCGAGGTCCTTGCCGGTGGATGCGATGATCCGGGCGTTCATTTTCAAAACCCGGTCTCCGCCCAGCCGCTGGAACCGCTGCTCCTCGAGGACCCGCAGGAGGCGGGCCTGAGCCGCGAGGCTCATGTCTCCGATCTCGTCGAAGTAGAGGGTCCCGCCGTCGGCCACTTCGAGCTTCCCCCGCCGCCGGTTGGTGGCCCCCGGCACGGCGGACCGTTCATGGCCGAAGAGCTCGCTGTCCACGAGGGACTCGGGGATGGCCGCGCAGCTCAGATCCACCAGGGGACCTTCGGCCCGGGGGCTGAGCTGGTGGATGGTCCGGGCCACCAGCTCCTTGCCGACCCCGTTTTCCCCGATGATCAGAACCCAGGCGTCGGTGGGGGCCACGGCGGCAATCTGGTTTTTTAAAGCGGCCATGGCGGAACTGTTGCCGTTGACCGCGTTTTTTTCGATGGTCTTTTTCCGGAGGTACCGGTTTTCCTCCTCCAGCCGCCGGAAGCTCAGAGCGTTGTTGATGGTCACGATAACCTTGTCGATGGACAGGGGCTTTTCGATGAGGTCGAAGGCCCCGAGCTTGGTGGCCTTGACCGCCGCTTCGATGGAACCGTGCCCGGTGATAATGACCACCTGGACAAAGGGGTTGTCCTTCTTGATCTCCTTTAAGGTCTCGATTCCGTCGATCCCCGGCATCCAGATGTCGAGCAGCACCAGGTCCGGCGGATCGACCTCGATCATCTTCAGGGCCTCGTACCCGTTTGAGGCGGCCGTCACCTCGAATCCCTCGTCGGACAAAAGGCCGCTCAGGGATCGAATGATCGATGGCTCGTCATCGACGATCATGATCGTGGGAAACATGGTTACTCCTTTCGTCTCCACTCCGCCGGTTCCCGTTCCCGGCGGGCGGGGGGTGCCCGGATTACAGGGGCAGGTCGATCACGAAGGCCGCCCCCCGAGGGGTGTTGTCCCGGACGGCGATCCGGCCGCCGTGCTCCTCGACAATGGAAGAAACGATGGTGAGGCCGAGCCCCATCCCCGTCTTGTGAGTGGAAAAATAGGGTTCAAAAAGCCGGGCCTTGGTCTCGTCGTCTATTCCGGGGCCGTCGTCGGCGACGATCAACCGGACCCCGGACCGGTTTCCCGGAGGCTCGGAGGAAACCGCCAGGATCACCGTTCCCCGCTCGCCCACGGCGTTGATCGCGTTGGTGACCAGGTTGATCAGGGCCTGCTTGATCTGGCGGCGGTCCAGGCGCATTTGAGGCAACTCGGCCTCGGGGAGCCGGACGTCGAAAGCGATCTCCGGGTGGCCTTCCCGGTAAAGGGCCACCGTTTCGGTGACAATGACCGACAGATCGCAGGGCCGGGGATCAGCGGCCGGAAACCGGGCAAAGGCGGAGAACTCGTTGACCAGGTTCCGGATGAGGTCCACGTGGTCGATGATCATCCGGGTGCATTCCTCGAAAACCGGCTCGTCCAGACGCGCGGCGTACTTCCGGTGGAGCCGCTGGGCCGAGAGCTTGATGGGGGTCAGGGGGTTTTTGACCTCGTGGGCGATCCGCCGGGCCACCTCCCGCCAGGCCGCCATCCGCTGAGCCTTTTCCAGGTCGGTCAGGTCGTCGAAAACCATCACCAGCCCCATCCGGCGGCCGGCGTCGTCCAAAAGGGCGTTGACGTGGACCCGGAAGCTCCGGGGACTCCCGTTGACGGTGAGCTTCAGGGGAAACTCGACGGAATGGTCATGTGAGGCGGCGAGCTGGGCCATCACCTCACGGGCCAGGTTGAGGTGCTGTCCCCCGAGAAGCTCCCGGTAGCTCCTGTCGAGGATATCCTCGGCCCGGATCTGGAGCATCCGTTCGGCCGAGGTGTTGGCGGTGGCCACGTTTCCCTCGGCGTCCAGGGTGATCACGCCGGTGGAAACGTTTTTTAAAACGATCTCCATGTACCGGCGCCGCTCCTCGATCTCGACGTTCTGGTCCCGGAGCATCTGAGCGGAGAGCTCGAGCTGCTCGCGGCTGGACCGGAGGTCCCGGGTCATCCGGTTGAAGGAGTCCACCAGGCTCCCGATTTCATCGTCTCCGGCCCGGGCGATGCTGAACCCCAGGTCCCCCTCGGCCACCCGCCGGGTCCCCTCGGCCAGATCCCGGATGGGGATGCTGATCGACTTGGCGAGGTAAAACCCGAACCAGATGGCGCAAAAGACCACCAACAGGGCGACAATCGAGATGGTGATGTAGTAGGTGAGCTGGATGGGGTCCTTGAGGAGCTTGATCTGCTGGTACTCCTCCACTCCCCGGGAAATATGGGACAGGCTTTCGGACAGGTCCGGCGGAATCCGGACCGACAGGACGCAGAGCCCGTCGGCGTCCATGAGCCGGACCCCGAAGGGAACGGTGCCGATGGTCCGGACCAGCTCCCCCTGATCCACGTGCTCGGCGATGGACCGGACCTCTCCGGCCTCGATTTCGGCATAGAGGTTCTCGCCGGACAGGGGCGGCATCGGAGGGTCGGCCAGGCCGTCGTCCACGGCCACGCCCAGGCGGTGGACGGCCCTGGGATCGCCGGTCAGCCCGTAAACCTCCACCGCGTCGATGTTGAAAGCCCGCTGGACCACTGAAATGTAATGGTCGAGGTCCTCGCTCCGCTCCGGCCCCAGCAGGCCCCGGGTCTGAATCTGGTAGGCCACCCGCTCCAGAAAAAACCGGTTGTTGTCCTCGACGTAATCGTAGAGCCGGCGGCCCACCCGGAGGGAGCTGCCCAGGGCCGCCTCGACGGGCACGTTAAACCAGAACTCGATGCTGCTGGTGATGAAGTTGATGGAAAAAAAGAACAGCACCGCCGTCGGCAAAAGCGTGATGGCGATAAAGGCAACGACCAGCCGGGTCCGGAGCTTCGACCCCATCACTTTCCGCCGACGCTCGTAAAGCAGCTTGACCAGGTTCCGGAAGACCAGAAAGATCAGGAGAATCAGGAGAAGGAGGTTCAGGTTGATGAGGGTGAACATCAAGATGGTGTTGGAGACCGGAAAGGCGGTGCCGAAGTGGACCATCCGGTTTTCGACAATCGTCAGAAGGACCACCGCCACCAGGACGGCGCCGATGATGATCAGCTCCCGACGGCGACGCCGGCGCTCGGCGGCGGGAAGTCTCCCCCCCCGCCGGCCGCCGTCCAGGAACCGGTTCTCCCGAGCGGTTCCCCGGCCCGCCGAGCCGCCCCGGCGACCCCATCTCAATAGATGAAATCGATAGTGTACCAGTCGGTCTCGAAGTCCCACAGCGAAACAAAGAACAAAACGTAATGGAGGTAGAAGGGGAGGGTGATCCGTCCCAGCTCAGCCTTGGCCCGGAGCTGGTACCGCTTCCCGCGCTCCAGGGCGCCAAGCGGGATGATGGGCACGTCCTCGATGGCGGTCATGAGCCGCCGGGCCTCGTCAATGGATTTGACCACCTGAGTGCCGTTGTTTTCCCAGGAGCGGCGGATGACGAATTCCTTGCGGAGGGTGTTGTACTTGACCGTGTGAGTGAAGGTGAGGTCGGCCACGGTCCGGTCGGGCCAGAAAGGACGGGTCCGGCTCAGGATGATGAAAAAGGAAAAGGTCGTCGGAACCCCGCTCAGGATGGCCGACCGCATCTCATCGGTGAAGGCGTCGGCCACGTTGAGGTAAACGACGAAATCGTCGTTGCGATTGCTGATCCGCAGCTCCGCCAGGCGGGCATCGGCGGCCGCGCTCCCGTGCGGGGAAACCACGGCCAGCAACAGGCAGAGGCTGAACAGGGCAATTCTCCGAATCATGGTCCGGTTGTCCGGCTCCCTTCCAGGGGGTCCCGATCCCCTCGGCCCCGCCTGATGGGGCGTTACATGGCCGCGGCCTGGGGAAATTCCTCGTAGTCGGTGAACCCGTAGGTGTCATGAAGGGTCAGGGTATCCCATGAGCCCTTTTGCTCGAAAAAGCGCTCCAGAAAGGCGTGATTGAAGGCGTGTCCGGATTTTTCGGCCACCACATGGCCGAGCACCGGCATCCCCAGAAGGGAGAAGTCTCCGATGCAGTCGAGGATCTTGTGACGGACAAACTCGTCCTCAAACCGCAGGCCGTCATCGTTGACGATCCGCCGCCCGTCCAGAACCACCACGTTGTCCAGGGAGCCGCCCCGGGCGAGCCCCATGCGCTTGAGATACTCCACTTCGTGGAGAAAGCCGAAGGTCCGGGCCGGGGCGATCTCCCGGTGGAAGGTCTCCTCGGTAAGGTCCAGGCTGTATTCCTGTCCCCGGATCAGAGGATGGTTGAAGTCGATGATGCAGGTGATGCCGAAGGCCGGGGATGGATGGACCGTCACCGACCGGTCTCCCTCGGACAGGCTGATGGGCTCCTTGACCACGAAAAAGCATCGGGGCCCGGCCTGTTCCCGGATTCCCGCGGTCCGGAGCATCCGGCTGAAAGGGCCGGCGCTGCCGTCCATGATCGGCACCTCGTAACCGTCGATCTCGACCAGGGCGTTGTCGATGGACAACCCCGCCAGAGCCGCCATCAGGTGCTCGATGGTCGAAACGATGCAGCCGTCATGGCCGATGACCGTGGCCAGGCTCGTGTCCACCACGTTATGAAAATGGGCCGATATTTCCGGACATCCCGGCAGGTCGCTCCGGAGAAACTTGATCCCGTGGTTGATGGGCGCCGGGTGAACCGTCAGGTTGACGGGCCGGCCGGAATGGACCCCCAGCCCGGCACAGGATGCCGGCCGGGCGATTGTGCGTTGCCGCAAACTCAGTTGCATGACAAACCTCTTATTGATATTCGGTTCCGCGACACAAACCCGATAATCTAACGCATCCGGCCAAAAGATCAACCTTATAATTGCATTCGGCCGTCCCCTTGACGGCCGCCTCCATCTCTCATATCCTGTTTGGCCGCTGTTTGCAAGTCGATCCACCCCCTTCAGGGCAGAGTTTCACAAGCCGGCCGTCGAATCAATAGGGCCGGAAGGGTATTTTCCAGTAGAGATCTCCTCCCGCGCCCGACGCGGGCTGACAAAAAACTTTCCATCCCGATGGGCTTGGGCTATAATCCCTGGGCTGAGGAGTATGAATATGGCAGCCAGAGTTTTAAGCAGCGCGGTGATCGGAATCGACGCTTATCAAGTGGAGGTGGAAGTGGACATCTCCTTCGGGCTCCCCTTTTTTACCACGGTGGGACTTCCGGAAGCCGCGGTCAAGGAGAGCCGGGAACGGGTCCGATCCGCCATCCAGAACGCCGGCTACTTCTTTCCCGACGACCGGATCACCGTCAACCTCGCCCCGGCCAGCATCAAAAAGGCCGGAACCGGGTTCGATCTGCCCATGGCCATCGGGATTTTGGCCGCCACCGGTTTCCTCTCCCCGGACCGGCTGACCGATTACCCCATCCTCGGCGAGCTCTCCCTGGACGGCCGGGTCAAGCCGGTCAACGGGTCTTTGCCCATGGCCATTGCCGCCCGGGACGCGGGCTTTCCCGGCATTATCGTTCCGGCGGAAAACGGCCGGGAGGCCTCGGTGGTCGAGGGCATCGATGTCCTGCCGGCCGAGACCCTCTCCCAGGTGGTTGATTTTCTCCGGGGCATGGCCGAACTCACCCCCGTCCGGACCGATCTATCGGCCCTCTTCGAGGTCGATGGAAACGACGCCGCCGACTTCGCCGAAGTCATGGGCCAGGAGCACGTGAAGCGGGCTCTGGAAGTGGCCGCCGCCGGGGGACACAACATGATCATGATCGGGCCGCCGGGCTCCGGCAAAACCATGATAGCCAAGAGAATTCCGTCTATCCTCCCGCCCATGAGCTTTGCCGAGGCCATCGAGACCACCAAGATATTCAGCGTCTCCGGGATGCTCGACCGGGACCAGGCCCTGGTGACGGTCCGTCCCTTCCGGTCGCCTCACCACACCATCTCCGACGCCGGTCTCATCGGCGGGGGCCAGATCCCCCGGCCCGGGGAGGTGAGTTTGGCTCACAACGGCGTCCTTTTTCTGGACGAGCTCCCGGAATTCAAAAAACACGTCCTCGAAGTTCTCCGCCAGCCCCTCGAAGACATGCGGGTGACCATCTCCCGGGCCACCACCACCCTCACCTACCCATCGAGCGTCATGCTCATCGCCGCCATGAACCCCTGCCCCTGCGGCTACTTCACCGACACCATCCACGATTGCACCTGCTCCCCTCAGCAGGTGAGCCGGTACCGGTCCCGGATATCCGGACCGCTCCTGGACCGGATCGACATCCACGTCGAAGTCCCGGCCGTCCCCTACAAAGACCTCACCGGCAAGACGGCCGCGGAATCATCGGCGGCCATCCGGGAACGGGTTTCGGCGGCCCGGGCCGTCCAGGCCGACCGGTTCGCCCGGACCCGGATATTCTGCAACGCTCAGATGAGCAGCCGGCACATCAAGCGCCATTGCGCCGTGGACGCGCCGTCGGAGCGCCTTCTCGAAGCGGCCATCGACCAGTTGGGCCTGTCGGCCCGGGCCTACAACCGGGTCCTCAAGATTTCCCGGACCATTGCCGACCTGGACGGCGCAGCCGGCATCGAGGCCCACCATGTCTCCGAGGCGATCCAGTACCGGAGCCTCGATCGGAATCAATCCCGTTTATAAGGAACCCCATGCGACCCAACCACCAGATCGCGCATTGTGTCCCACGGCGTGGCGTCCCAATCCTTCGAAACGCATTTTTCCTGGTCATTATCGGATGTCTCGCGGCCGGCCCGGCAATCGCCGAACCGCCCGAGCCCCCGCCGGATGACCCTCTGACCTACGACCCCCTGGGACCGGTCCCCGAATCGGAGGCGGCTTCCCCCGAGGTGGAAGACGACCCGGAGCTTCCCGAGGCGGTTTACAACCGGGTGGCCGAAATCCTCGGGGACCGGTCGATCCCCGACGGGGACCGGCAAACCGCTCTGGATGCCTGGATCAAAACCCTTGACGGCATCCACCGGCTGGCCGTGGACCGGGGCCGGTCCGATCCCCCATCGGCCGCCATCCGGTCCCGCCTGGCCGACGGCGACCTGGATGGGGCCGAATCGGCCCTGGGCCGGTCCCTCGAGGCCCGCCTGGCGGCCGTGGCCCGAGCCACGGCCGAAGCCGCCACCGACGCCTTTTTCCTCGGCCGCCTTCGGGAGCTTGCCGACGACCCGGCCGGGGCCCGGGACTTCTACGAGCAGGCCGTCTCCCTGGCCCCCGAGGAAAGCGCTTACCTCTACCGGCTGGGCCGGCTCCTCCATCAGGAAGGGGACTTCAAAGGGGCCATCTCTCGTTACGAGGCCGCCCTGAGCATCGACCGGGAGCGGCACGGCGAGCACCACGAGGACGTCGCGGCCCTCCTCCACAACCTCGGGATGGCATGGACCGCGCTGGAAGAGCCGGAAACGGCCATCGAGTCCTTCGAGGCGGTCCTGGAGATCGACCGGACCCTCCACGGAGAGACCAGCGCGGAGGTGGCCGCCGACCTCCATCACCTGGGAATGGCCCGGCTCGACCTGGACCAGCCGGCCCGGGCCATCCCGCTTCTGACCGAAGCCCTTGATATCTACCAGAAGGTTTACGAGAAACCGCATCCGGACGTGGCCGACGTTATCCGTCACCTGGCCGGGGCTCATCAGGCGAACGACGCCCCCGACCAGGCCGTGCCCCACCTGGAGTCCCTGATCCCCCTTGTCCGATCCATCTACGGCGACGCCCACCCCCGGGTGGCCGCCGATCTCACCCGCCTCGCTCTCGCCCTGAAGGCGGCCGGCGAGTATGCCCAGGCGATCCCGCCCCTCGAATCGGCCCTGGCCATCGACCGGGCTCACTTCGGCGAAAATCACCCTCGGGTGGCCGCCGCCCTCAACAACATCGGCCTGACCTATCAGGCCATGTCCGAACCCGAAGCGGCGATCCCCTGCTTTGCCGGCGCCCTGGCCATCGACCGTGAGGTCAACGGCCCGATCCACCTCGACGTCGCCACCGACCTCAATAACCTGGGGCTGGCCTGGTACGACCTGGAAAACTACCGGGAAGCGATCCTCCAGTTCGAAGAAGCCGTCACCGTGGGCCGGGAAATCTACGGCGAGGACCACCCGCGGGTGGCCACCTTCTACACTCACCTGGCCCTGGCCTGGCACAACCTGGGGGATTATGAGCAGGCCCTTCCCCTTTTCGAAAACGCCCTGGCCATTGACCGGAAGGCCTACGGCGACAGCCACGCCGAGGTGGCCAGAGACCTGGTCCACCTGGCCAACACCTGGCGGGCCCTGGCCGAGCTCGACAAGGCCATCGCCGCCTACACCGAGGCCCTGGAGATTCACCGGGAGGTTTTTGGCGAAATCCATCCCCGGGTGGCCGAAGACCTGAGCCAGCTCGGCCTCGCCCACCACTTCCTCGGGGAGCTCGACCAGGCCGTGGCCCAATACCGGTCGGCCCTCGATATCAGCCGGGAGCTTCACGGCGACGGCTCCCTGGAAGTGGCCATCCTGCTCAACCGGCTCGGCGGGGCCTACGAGGACCTCGGACGGGACCAACCGGCCCTGGACGCCTACGCCGAAGCCCAGACGATCTTCTCCGACCACTTGGACGCCGACCACCGGTACGTCCGCCTGACCCGGGACAACATCGCCGAAGTGGAACGGAAGCTCACGGCGGCCCGGGTCCCCACACCGACCCCCGAACCCAAGCCCAAACCGGAGCCGGAGCCCGAGCCGGACCGGCCGACCCCGGAACCGTCTCCGACGCCCGCTCCGGAACCCGAGCCCGAGATCCAGCCGGAGCCCGAGCCTGAGCTGGTGGCATCCATCGCCCCTCTCGGCCGCGGGATCGCTTCCTGGTACGGAGGCCGGTTCATCGGCCGGAAAACCGCCAACGGCGAGATCTACACCGCCCGGAAGCTCACCGCCGCTCACCGGTCCCTCCCCTTCGGCACCCGGGTCCGGGTCACGAACCTGGAAAACGGCAAGTCGGTGGTGGTCCGGATCAACGACCGCGGCCCCTACGTCAACAACCGGGTCATCGACCTTTCCATGAAAGCCGCCGAGGAAATCGACATGATCGAGATGGGAATCGCCCGGGTGAAGCTGATGAAGGTGAATTGATGGCGACCATGACGCCTGATCTCCCCACCCCCCTGGCCCGAGCCGCCGATGACGCCTGGGCCGCCTTTTCCCGGGCGGCAGCGGAAGCCGGTCTATCGGCCCCCAATGACCCGGAGACCGCCAACGCGAAAACTCTCCGGCGGGTTTTCGCCTTGAGCGACTTTGTGGCCCATGCCGCCGCCCGCCATCCCCGGATGGTCATCGACCTGATCGACTCCGGCGACCTCTTCCGGGATTACAACGACGGCGAGTACGCTGACCGGGTGGCGGCGGCGCTGGCCGAGGTCAATGATGAGACGGCCCTTTCAACGGCGCTCCGGGAGCTCCGCCGGCGGGAGATGGTCCGGATCGCGGTCCGGGACTTAGGGGGATGGAGCGACCTCTTCGGGACGATGGCCCACCTCTCCGCCTTTGCCGACGCGGCCATTGACGGGGCGTTGTCGGTCCTTTACGGGTGGGAGACCGCCCGGTCCGGGGTTCCCCGGAGCGCCGACGGGGCGGCCCAGGAGATGGTCGTCCTGGCCATGGGAAAGCTCGGGGCCGGGGAGCTGAACTTCTCATCCGACGTGGACCTGATCTTCGCCTTTCCCGAGCGGGGGGAGACCGACGGGGACCGGCCGGTGACCTGCGACGAGTTTTTTCTCCGGCTCGGCCGGAAGCTCATCAAGGCCCTCGGGGCGAGCACCGCCGACGGGTTTGTCTTCCGGGTGGACATGGACCTCCGGCCGTTCGGGGGCAACGGCCCGCTGGTGATGAGCTTTGACGCCCTCGAGAGCTACTACCAGATCGAGGGCCGGGAGTGGGAGCGTTACGCCTGGATCAAGGCCCGGCCGGCCGCCGGGGACCGGGCCGCCGGAGCGGACCTCATCGCCCGGCTCAACCCCTTTGTCTATCGCCGCTACCTCGACTACGGGGTTTTCGAGTCGATCCGGGACATGAAGCGCCGGATCGACCGGGAGGTGACCCGCCGGGAGATGCGGGACCACATCAAGCTCGGGCCGGGCGGCATCCGGGAGATCGAGTTTTTCGGCCAGATCTTCCAGCTCATCCGGGGCGGGGTGAGCCGGCCGCTCCAGGAGCGACGGTTGTTGACGGTCCTCTCCCGGCTGGTGGCGGACGGAACGGTTTCGACGGCGGCCGGCGATGAGCTCCGGGATGCCTACATCTTTTTGCGGAACACCGAGCACCGGCTCCAGGAGGCCGGTGACGCCCAGACCCACCATCTTCCCAAAGACGAATTCGGCCGGCTCCGCCTGGCAACCGCAATGGGGGCGGATTCCTGGGAGGCGTTTGCCGAGCGGCTCGACGGGCACCGGACCCATGTCCGGCGTCACTTCAACGGTCTGCTGGCCGAGGGCGACGAGCCCGGGACCGACGGCGGGTCACTGGCCCGGCTCTGGCCGGACCCGCCGCCGGACGACGAGGCGGAGCGGATTCTGGCCGAGGCCGGGTTCGAGGACCCCGGGGCGGTTCTGGATCAACTGGAGACCCTCCGGGAAGCCCCGGCCACCGGGGCCATGAGCACCGAGGGCCGGGACCGGCTGGACCGACTGGTGCCCCGTCTCCTGGTGGAGGTGGCCGGCTGCCGGGAGCCCACTCTGGCCCTGACCCGGATCGTCGAGCTGCTCCGGTCGATCCAGCGGCGGACCAGCTACTTTTCGCTCCTGTTGGAAAACCCGTCGGCCCTATCCCACCTGGTCCGGTTTGCCGCCACCAGCGCCTGGATTCTAGGCTATCTCGCCCGGCATCCGGTCCTTTTAGACGAGCTCCTCGACCCCCGGACCCTCTACGCCCCGCCGGACCGGGAGGCCCTGGCGGCTGAGCTGTCGACGCGGCTGGCGGCCATCGACCCCGACGATCTCGAGTATCAGATGGAGACGCTCCGGGTGTTCAAGGGGATCAACGTTCTCCGGGTGGCCGCCGCCGATGTCACCGACGCCCTGCCCCTGATGCGGGTGAGCGACCATCTGTCCGATTTGGCCGAGGTGATCGTCGATCAGGTCCTCGACCTCTGCCGGGGTCACCTGACGGCCCGTCACGGCGAACCTGAATGTACCCTGCCGGGCTGTGACCGGGGATTCGTGGTGGTGGCCTACGGGAAGCTCGGCGGCCTCGAGCTGGGGTATGACTCCGACCTGGACCTGGTGTTTCTCCACGCCGGGTCGGTCAACCCCACCCAAAACGGTCCCCGGCCCACTGAAAGCAACCACTTCTTTTCCCGGCTGGGCCAGCGGGTAATCCACCTCCTGTCGTCCCGGACGGCGGCCGGGGTTCTCTACGAGGCCGACATGCGCCTTCGGCCCAGCGGCCGGGCCGGGATGCTGGTGAGCCACATCGACAGCTTCCTCGATTACCAGATCAACGACGCCTGGACCTGGGAGCAGCAGGCCCTGTTGCGGGCGAGGCCGATTTGCGGGGACAACGCCCTGGCCGCCCGGTTCCAGGACATCCGCCGGGAGATCCTCGGGCAACGGCGGGACCCGGCGACTCTCCGGGGCGAGGTGGCCGAGATGCGCGCCCGCCTTCGGGCGGAGCAGTTAAAAGGGGTCGGGGACTGGTTCGACCTGAAGGGAGGGCTTGGCGGGATGGTGGACGTCGAGTTCCTCGTCCAGTATCTGGTCCTCCGCCATGCCCATCGCCACCCGGAGCTGCTCACGTGGACCGACAACGTCCGGCAGATCGCCACCCTGTCCGCCGCCGGAATCATCGACGACCGGACCGCCTATTTTCTCCGGAAAGCCTATCTGGTCTATCGGACCACCGGCCACCGCCTGAGCCTCCAGAACCTTCCCGCCCGGGTTCCGGTCTCGGGGGGATTCGAGCCGCTCCGGAAG
>CAZWGY010000040.1:0-16638 GCA_964633575.1 uncultured Desulfobacteraceae bacterium | reverse complement strand
GTGGTCAATTTTCAAAAAGCATTAGTGTCCATTGGTGTTTATTCGTGGTGCTTTCACGGTTCTCTCGTGTTCTTTCACGGTTCTTACCAATACAAAACCCCGTCCCTTGCGGGGGACGGGGTTTTGTTCAGCTTACCATCATCCGGTCCGGCCGGTCGTCGCGGCGGATCAATCCACTTTCGGACGCGGCAGGACCTTGGCCTGTTCGGCGATCTCCGGGACCTTGTGCTCCCATTCGATGGCCATCAGGTGGACGCCGTGGACGCCCTTCATCTCCTTGAACTCCTCGATCTGCTCGCAGGCGATCTTGATGCCCTCTTCGGCTACCTTGCCCTTGCCGGCGCCCTTGAGCCGATTGATGATTTCGTCGGGGACATCCATTCCCGGCACCTTGTTCTGCATGTACCGGGCCATACCGACGCTCTTCATGGGGGTGACCCCGGCGAGGATGTAGCATTTCTCGGTCAGGCCCATGTCATTGGCTTCCTGGACCCACTTCCGGAACCGGTCCATGTTGTAGATGCACTGGGTCTGGATGAAGTCCACGCCGGCCTCGATCTTTTTGGCCAGGCGGTGGACCCGCCACTCGTAGGGTTCCGCGAAGGGGTTGGCGGCCGCGCCGATGAAGATCTTCGGCGGATGCTCGATCTCGGCCCCGCCCAGGAACTTCCCTTCGTCGCGCATGTTTTTGACCATCTGGATCAACTGCATGGAGTCGATGTCGAAGACCCCTTTGGCGGTGGGGTGATCGCCGAACATGCAGTGGTCGCCGGACAGGCAGAGCATGTTTTTCACCCCGTGGGTGTAAGCTCCGAGGATATCCGCCTGCATGGCCAGCCGGTTTCGGTCCCGGCAGACCATCTGGTAGTTGGGCTCGAGCCCCTCCTGGATGAGGATGAGGCTGGCGGCCCAGGAGGCCATCCGGACCACCGCCGTCTGGTTATCGGTGATGTTGACCGAGTCGACACTGTCTTTGAGGTGCGAGGCCTTTTCCCGGACCTCCTCCGCGCCCGTCCCTCGGGGCGGCCCCAGCTCCCCCGTAAAGGCGAAGTGGCCCGCCTTCAGGATCTTCTCGAGTCTGCTTCCCGCTTTATAGCCGTTTTCGTCTGTGCCCATATTGCTCTCACCTTATGGTTGAAACCGCCCGGCGGCGGGGCTGTCGCCGTCACCGGCCGGGCGATATCGGTTACTCGGCTTCGGCCGGCTCCGGCTTCTTGTAGCCGGGCTGAATCAATGTCCGGGGGACCTGATCCTGCCAGTCGCTGGCCGCCTTGATCTTCTTGATGTGGTCGAGCCGGCCCTGATCCCGCAGGCGCTCGTAAATCATATACCACGCGCAGGGCTGGTCCTGGCTGATCTCGCACTTGCCCTTGTTGGTGCCGCCGCAGGGGCCGTTGTAGAGGCCCTTGGCGCACATGGTCACCGGGCAGATCCCGCCCGTCCAGCCGAGCACGCAGCTCTGGCAGGATCGGCAGCGCTCCTCGTACCAGCCCACGGCCTGGTTGACCGCCAGGCCCGAGGTATCCACCGCCGGAAAAACCGGGGTTTTGGGGAACCGCTCGGCCAGAAACTGGATGCCGACGCCGCAGGCCATGGAGAGGATCGCGTCGTAGCCGTCGACCTTGTCGTCGAGCAGCTCCAGGTATTCCCGGTCGCACTGCCGCTCGATGGTGATCCCGTCGATGGTGATGGGGTCGTCGGCCAGCTTCCGGGCCATGTCGATTTCGGCGTTCAGAACGGAGACCTCCTTTTCGCCGCCGGCCAGACAGACGGAGACACAGGTGCCGCATCCCACGTTCAGAACTTTCTTGTAGCCCTGGAGCATCTCCTTGATCTCGTCAAAGGGCTTCCGCTTGGCAACTATCATGGATGTTTTTCCTCCTTGGGGCTACATCGCCGTCTCCGGGTGGAATACATTCACCTCCTTGAGATCGTCATGCAGGTACTCGCGCTCGTTGGGACCGAGAATGCCCAGAGACAGGCAGATCAGGGTCCACATGTGGACCACGCCGTAATTGGCGCCGTAGTGCTCGCTGAGCTCATGGATCTGGGCGTGGCAGTTGTGGCAGCCGGCAATGCAGTAGTCGGCCTTGGTCGTCTGGATCTGCTGATCCTTGAGCCGGCCGAATTCCAGCCGCTGCTCTTTATAGCCGGCCTGGAGAAATCCGCCGCCGCCGCCGCAGCAGTAGTTGTTGGACCGGTTGGGCTCCATGTCGATGAAGTTTTCCTCGCCCACCACCGATCTGACCACGAACCGGAGGTCCTCGGCAATGGGGTCGCCGTAAGCCTTCCGGACGATCTGACAGGGGTCCTGGACCGTAAACTTGATCCCGAGGTCCTTGTTCCAGTCGGAATTGACCTTGAGCTTACCCTCGCGAATCCACTTGGCGTAGTATTCGTAGATGTTCTTGACGACAAAGTTGTGCTTGATGTTGAATTTTTTCAGTCCTGCCAGGACTGAGAAGGTCACGTGCCCTCATTCGGTGTTGAGAAAGACTTTACACCCGAGCTCGTCGGCCGCCCCGGCCGTGGTCCGGGTGATGTGCTCCCACCGTTCGTTGTCGGCGAGGAACATGCAGTAGTTCTCGCCGGCCCAGCCCTTGCTGCCGTAAGTCCAGTCGACACCGGCCAGGTGGAGAATCTTCCAGAGCGGAACCATTTCGTCCGGCTCGGTCACCGGTTCCCGGGAGTTCTGGTTCAGGAAGAACTCCGCGCCCTCTTTGTCGATGGGGGCCTGCATCTCCTTGAATTCCGGCTGAGCCTCCCGGTACTCCTCGAGGACATCTTCCACCACGAAGGTGAAGTCCTCGGGCGAGGCGCCCATGGCGCTCGTGGATTCATTTTTCATCGCCATCTCACAGGAGCCCCTGATGCCCTTGGGCCGGTTCTCCATATCCCAGGATGCCCGGGCGTTGAAGACGAGCTGGGGGATGTCGATTTTCATCGGACAGACGTAGATGCACCGCTGGCACTGAGTACACATCCAGACCCAGGGGGTGCTCAGGATCTCCTCGTCCATGCCCAACGCGGCCATCCGGAGAAATTTCCGTGGGTCCATCCCCTCAAGCCCCGTTGCCGGGCAACCCGAGGAGCAGGCTCCACAGGTCAGACACAGGTTCAAATTGCCGCCCTCCGGGAGCAGCTCCTTGACCTTGTCCATGAAAATGGACTTTTTCTTGCCACCTAGCTTGATTGCTTCCTCTGCCATGATCTCAAATCCTTTAAATAAGGTTCAGGGTTTTGGAATTTATGCATTCTCCCGGGCGCCGATCGGATTCGGTCCCAGGGATTTGATATGCTCGGTCATCTCCCTGGCGTAGGCCGCGAAGGTGGGGCCTTCCCCCGAGGAGAGGTTGTACATCCGGACCCGGTCCGCTTCGAGGCCGACCTCCGCCAGCAGGGTTCGGGCATGTTCGACCCGCTCCCGGCACCGGAAGTTGCCCTCGTTGTAGTGACAGGTTCCCTCGAGGCAGCCGACGCAGTAAACCCCGTCCGCCCCCTTCTGGATCGCCCGCAACAGGTGCATCAGGTCCACCTTGCCGGTACACGGTACCCGGATGATCTTGATGTTGGATGGATATTCGAGTCGCATGGAACCTGCCAGGTCCGCGGCCGAATATCCTCAGTAGTCGCAGCAAAACGCGATAATTTTCGGCTCGAAATCCGCCATCACATTCCTCCCGCCAGCAACGCATCGATTTTGCAGGTTAGCTGGTCGTCCTCATAGTAGCTCAACTGGATCGCCTGACGGGGGCAGACCGCCGTGCAGACCCCGCAGCCGTGGCATGTGGCCTCGTTGATCTCGATGACCTTCTCCTCCGTGTTGAAGGTGGGCACTCCGAAGGGACAGGAGCGAACGCAGGTCAGGCATTTGACGCAATGTTCCGTGTCCACCTTGGCCGTGATGGCCGACAGCTTGATCTCGCCCTGGGACAGAAAGGTCGTGGCCCGCGCGGCGGCGGCCTGGGCCTGGGCGATGCTCTCCGAGATGAGCTTGGGACCGTGGGCCGTGCCGCAGAGAAAAATCCCCTCGCTGGGCATGTCCACCGGGCGGAGCTTAACGTGGGCTTCAATGAAAAACCCGTCCGGGTTCCGGTTGAGCTTCATAATATTGCTCATCTCGGTGGTGTCGGCCGCCGTCACCCCGGCCGACAGGGCCAAAAGATCGGCGGTGATCTCCACATCCCGCTGGAGGATGTGGTCCTTGACCTTGACCACAATGCCGCCGTCGCCCTTTTCCACCTGGGGCGGGTTGTCCCGGTCGAACCGGATGAAAATAACCCCCTGCTTCCGGGCCTCGGTGTAGTAGTCCTCAAGCAGGCCGTAGGTCCGGATGTCCCGGTAGAGCACGAAGACGTTGGTATCGGGGCTTTGTTTCTTGATCTCGAGGGCGTTTTTCACCGCCGCCTGGCAGCAGATCCGGGAGCAGTTCGGGTGGTCCTCGTTCCGGGAGCCCACGCACTGGATCATCACCACGTCGGATATGTCCCCGGCGCCCTTCTCGGCCAACTGGTCGCTCAACTCCACCTGAGTCACCACCCGGTCGTCTTCGCCGTAGAGGTACTCGGTGGGCTGATGCTCGACCGCGCCGGTGGCCACGATGAAAACCCCGTGCTCGATCCGCCGCTTCTCACCGCCGACCTCGACGGTGGTGGCGAAGTTCCCCTTGAACCCTTCGAAGTTGGTGATCCGGGCCGAAGTCAGGACCTCGATCCGGTCTTCGGCGTTGACCTCGGCAATGGTTTTTTCCAGATAGGCGCGGACGTCGGCTCCTTCTATGGTGTGGTGGAGCTTCCGGGCGAACCCGCCCAGTTGGTCATCTTTTTCCAGGATCACCGTGTCGAACCCCTGACGCGCGAGGTTGAGCGCGGAGGTCATGCCGGCCACGCCGCCGCCGATGACCAGAGCCCGGTGGTTGATGGAGACCACCTTTTCTTCCAGGGTATGGAGGACCCCGGCCCGGGCCACGGACATCCTCACCAGTTCCTTGGCCTTTACGGTGGCCGCCTCCGGGTTGTTGGCGTGAATCCAGGAATCCTGGTTCCGGATGTTGGCCATCTCGAAGAGATACCGGTTGAGGCCGCAGGCTTCGAGGGTCTCCATGAACATCTGCTCATGGGTTTTGGGGCTGCACGAGGCCACCACCACCCGGTTGAGGTCGTGTTCGACGATCATCTCCTTGATCTTGTCCTGGGTGTCCTGGGAACAGGTGAAGAGGTTGTCGTCGGAAAAGACCACGTAGGGAAGGGTGCCGGCATAGTCCCGGACCGCCGGGACGTCCACCACGCCCCCGATGTTGATCCCGCAGTTGCAGACAAAGACGCCGATCCTCGGGGCCTTGCCGCTCACGTCGCACTGAGGCGGCACTTCGACGGTTTCGACGTCGGTCCCCCGGGCTTCGGACAAATCCGAACCGGCAACCGCCGCGGCGGCGCTGGCCTCGGTGACGGACCCGGGGATGTCCTTGGGACCCTGCAAAACGCCACAGGTGTAAATCCCCGGCCGGGTCGTGGCCACCGGCGCGAACGGTTCGGACTTGGCGAACCGGTATTTATCGACTTCGACGCCGAGCCGTTCCGCCAGCTCGGCGGCGTCCGGCTGCACCTGGAGCCCCACCGACAGGACCACCATGCTGAAAATCTCCTCCTGCATGGCCCCGGCCTCGTCGGCGAACTTGACGATCAGATCCCCGGTCTCCGGAATTTCGGTGATGGTATGAATCCGGGCCTTGACGAACCGGACCCCGTCCTTGTCCCTGGCACGGTTATAATAATGCTCGTAGTCCTTGCCGAAGGTCCGCATGTCCATGTTGAAGATGGCGCAGTCGAGGTCGCCGTGGACGTGCTCCTTGGCGATCATCGCCTCCTTGACGGCGTACATGCAGCAGACCGACGAGCAGTAACCGTTCCCGGTCCGGTTGGCGTCCCGGGACCCGACGCATTGGAGCCATGCGATCTTGGCCGGCTCCTCACGGTCCAGGGGCCGCATCAGGTGGCCGAAATAGGGCCCCGACGCGCTCAGTATCCGCTCGAACTCCTCGCTGGTCACCACGTTGGCGTAGCGGCCGTAGCCCAGGTAATCGAGCCCGGACGGGTCGTACCCCTCGCTGCCCGCCGCCAGAATCACCGACCCGACCCGGATTTTGGTCTCCCGGGACTCGTCGTCGTAGGTCACCGCCTTGGCGATGCACATGTTTTCGCAGAGCCCGCAGCCGATGCAGATATCCGGGTCGATGGCAAATGCCAGGGGCACGGCCTGGGGATATTCAATGTAGGTGGCCCGCCGGTCGTCGAGTCCTTTATTATAGTTGTTGACGGCGGTGACCGGGCAATGCCGGGCACACTCGCCGCATCCGGTGCATTTCACCGGATCGATGTACCGGGGACGGTTGACCACCGTGGCCTCGAAATTCCCGGGCTCGCCGTCCACCGCCTGAACTTCGCTGCACATCACCAGTTCGATATTCAAATGCCGGCCGACCTCGACCAGTTTGGGCGAGATCACTCACATGGCACAGTCATTGGTGGGAAAGGTCTTGTCAAGCCGCGCCATCATCCCGCCGACGGTGGGCGACTTGTCCACCAGATAGACCTTATAGCCGGAATTGGCCAGATCCAGGGAGGCCTGCATTCCGGCGATGCCGGCGCCGACCACCATTACTGACCCGCTTATGTCGGTCATGATTTTTCTCCTTAACTTGATATCGGATATCCGGCCGCGGGCTTAGAGCGCCGCGAAGACCGGCTTTTTGTCCTCCATCCTCTGGAATACGACGGCGCTGACCTTTTCCAGGTCCGCCAGCAGATAGGAGATCCGCCCCAGATCGAGTCCCACCATGTCGCGGATGGCCCGCGGGTTGGTGGCGCCGGCCTTGACGGCCGACACGATCAGGTTTTTCTCGTATTCCCGGGCCAGGGTCCGGTTCAGGGTTTTCTCGAAGCTCTCGACGTCCCAGGGCCGTCCGTAAACATCGCCCTTGGTGGTGATCTTCACTTCCTTGCCGACAAACCACCGAATGACCTCAGTGTTGACGGTCCGATTCGCCGCTTCGAGGGCCAACGCGCATTTCGACGCATCCAGGGGTCCCTGGGACCGGATCGACTCGGTCACGGTGGTAGCCACATCCACGAACCGCTGGGCCTCGGCCGAGGACACCCAGGCCACGTGGAGCCGGTCCGCGCCGATCCCGGCCAGGTCGAGCAATCTCTGGGTCATCCGGACTTTCTTTTCCGCCTGAACATTACCTTCCAGGTAATGGCAATCCCCGAAATGTCACCCGGCCACCAGAACGCCGTCGCAGCCCTCCTGGTAGGCGTTTAAGATAAACGCCGGATCCACCCGGCCGGAACACATCACCCGGACCGTCCGGAGGTTGGGCGGATACTGGAGCCGGGAGACGCCGGCCAGGTCGGCCCCGGCATAGGCGCACCAATTGCACAGAAACGCAAGGATCTTTGGCTCAAATTCGCTCATGTCGCTAGGTCACCTTATTAAGGTAAAGGTGGTTGGTGGCTTGTGGCTTTCGGCCCGTTTCCAGACCGCGATCCACTACCCACCAACCACGGTTATTATTAAGCCACCGCCTTGATGGCCGCCAGAATCTGAGCCTGGCGGAAGTGGAGCATGTCGATGGCGTTCTGGGGACAGGTTGAAGCGCACAGCCCGCAGCCCTTACAAGAAGCCGAAATGTTCTGAGCCCGGTAACCCTTGCCCTCGACCTCCTCCAGGACAATGGCACCGAAGGGACAGACCTCCTCGCAGAGGCCGCAGCCGATGCACTTGTCCGTATCCACCTGAGAAACCAGCGGGGAGATGTCGATGGCCCGCCGGGCCAGAACCGTGGTCGCCCGCCCGGCCGCCGCCTGGGCCTGAGCGATGTTCTCGTCTAAGGACTTGGGGTAGTGAGCGATCCCGCAGAGGAAGATCCCGTCCGATGCGAAGTCCACGGGGCGCATCTTGGGATGGGCTTCCATGAAGAACTTGTCCTCGTTCAGCGGCAGTTTGTAAAACTCGGCGAGCTGGGTGTTGTCGGCCGGGATGATGGCCGTGGCCAGGTTGACGTAATCGGCCTCGATCTCCAGCTCTTGCTGAAGCAGCGGATCGAAGACCGTCACCGTCAGCCCCTTCCCGGCTTCGGCGACCACCGGCTTCCGGTCGAGGCTGTACCGGATGAAGATGACCCCGAGCTGGCGGGCCTTTTTGTAAAGGATCTCCCGCTCGCCATAAGTCCGGATGTCCCGGTAGAGGATGTAAACGTTGAGGTCCGGGTTCTGCTCCTTCATCCAGATCGCCTGGGAAACCGAGGCGGTGCAGCAGATACGGGAGCAATAGGGCCGCTGGTCGTCCCGGGACCCGACGCATTGGATAAAGACCACCGAATCGGCGTTTTTGACCAGCTCCGGTTCGTGCTCGAGGTCGTGCCACCGGGTCACGGCCGGGTGCTGGCCATAGAGGTACTCGTCGGTGGTGGCGGCCTGACCCCCGGTGGCGATGATCGTGGCGCCGTGCTGGATCGTCCTGGCCTCGCCGTTCGCCCGGACCACCGTCTCGAAGTTCCCGACGAACCCACCGGCGTCCGTGATCTCGGCGTTGACCAGAACCGTGATCTTGTCATGGGCGTTGACCCGGTTGATCGTCCCATCGAGAAATTTCGCCACGTCCTGGCCGTTGACGCTCTTCCGGACATCCCGAGCCGCCCCGCCGAGCTTGTCGCTCCGCTCGAGCAGGGTCACCGGAAAGCCCTGATCGGCCAGGCTCAGCGCGGCGGTCATCCCGGCCACGCCGCCCCCGATCACCAGGGCCGAGCTGTCCACGTCCACCGACATGTCCGGAATGGGCTCCAGCAGCGAAGCCTTGGCCACCGACATCCGAACCAGGTCCTTGGCCTTTTCCGTGGCCTTCTCCTTGTCGTCGGAGTGGACCCAGGTGCACTGGTTCCGGATGTTGGCCATGTCAAAGAGGTAGGCGTTGAGCCCGGAGTTCCGGATGGTCTCCTGGAAAAGCGGCTCGTGAGTCCGGGGAGTACAGGCCGCCACCACGATCCGGTTCAGCTTGTTCTCCTTCATCACCTCGACCATCTTGTCCTGGGTATCCTGAGAACAGGAAAAGAGGTTTTCCTCGACGTGAACCACGTTGGGCAGCCCCCTGGCGTATTCCACCACCGCCGGGACGTCGGCGATCCCGCCGATGTTGATGCCGCAGTTACAGACAAACACCCCCACACGCGGTTCTTCTCCCCGGACGTCTCTTTCTTCGGGAAATTCTTTTTCGACGACCTGTTGACCCCTGGCGGAAGCCAGGCTGATGCCGGCCGAACACGCGGCCGCGCTGGCCTCCATCACCGACTGGGGAATATCTTTACATCCCTGCAAGACGCCGGCTACGTAAATGCCGGGGCGAGTGGTGGCCACCGGCGAAAAGTCGTCGGTTTTCACGAACCGATGCGGGTTGAGCTCGATCCCCATGATTCCAGCCAGCTCGGCGGCGGACCCGGATGCCTCCATCCCCACCGACAGGACCACCATGTCGAAGGTCTCATCGATCCGCCGGCCGTCTTCGGTAACATAGGAAAGGCTCAGGGTCCCCGACTCGTCCACCTGGGAGATGGTGTGCACCCGGGACCGGATAAACCGGACCCCCTTGTCCTTGGCCCGGTTGTAGTACCGCTCAAAATCCTTGCCGTGCGTCCGCATGTCCATGAAGAATATCGAGGGTTCGAAATCGCCGCCGACGTGTTCCTTGGCGATCACGGCTTCCTTTATGGCATACATGCAGCAGACGGAAGAGCAGTACTCGTTGTCACAGCGGTTCAAATCCCTCGACCCCACGCACTGAAGCCATGCGATCTTTTTGGGGTCCTGGTGATCCGAAGGCCGGGCCACGTGGCCGCCGGTGGGGCCGCCCGCGGACAGAATCCTCTCAAATTCCAGGCTGGTGACGACATTCGGAAACTTCGCATACTGGTAATTGTCGAACGCCGTCGGATCAAAGGCGTCGAAGCCGGATGAAAGTATAATGGAGCCGACTTCGATTTTGACCTTTTCAGGTTGCTGGCAATGGGTATCAATGGTGACGGCCCCCGCCGGGCAGGCTTCCACGCACTGGTAGCACTCGCAGCAGTACCCGCAATTGAGGCAGCGATGGGCCTCGGCCCGTCCTTCTTCTTCGCCGTAACCCAGCTCGACCTCGCTGAAATTTCCCATTCGGCTTTCAACGGCAAGTTCAGGCATCTTCGCCCTGGCCGCCGTTGGCAGGTCTTTGGGAATCGGGCGGTACTGAGGATCTTCGTTGACGATGGGCTCCCGGCCTTCGGCCATGTCCGCGCCGTCGAAATACCGCACAATGGACTCGGCCGCCTCCCGGCCCGCCGCAATGGCGCCGATGGCCACCCCGGGTCCGGTTTGGAGATCCCCGCCCGCGAAGACGCCTTCCCGCCCCGTGGCATAAGTGATGGCGTCGGTTTCGACGGTGCCCCACCGGGTGAATTCAAGCCCCGTCACGTTCTCGATAAAGGAGAGATCCGGACGCTGGCCGATGGCCTGGAAAAGCTGATCGATTTCGATTTCAAATTCACTGCCCGGCACGGGCACCGGCCGGCGCCGCCCGGACGAATCAGCCTCCGTCAGCTCCATCCGGATGCACCGGAGGCCCGATACCGCGCCGCCCTCGGTGAGAATTTCCTGGGGGGCGGCAAGGTAGGTCAACCGGACCCCTTCGGCCTCGGCCGCGAGGATTTCCTCCTCCCATGCCGGCATTTCCTTCCGGCTCCGGCGATAGATGATATTGACTTCCTCGGCCCCCATCCGGACCGCGCACCGGGCCACGTCAATGGCCACGTTGCCGCCGCCGATGATCGCGACCTTTTTTCCGGTTTCAGCCTTGCCCTCGAGGTTGACTTCCCTGAGATAACCGACGCCCTGGCGGACGCCGTTTGACTGCTCACCCGGAATACCCAGTTCGATCCCCTTGTGAGCGCCAATGGCAAGATAAACCGCCTTGTACCCCTGTCCGAAAAGGTCATCAATGGTCAATTCCGGCCCTAACGGCGTGTTTAGCTTGATCTCCACGCCCAGGTTCGTGACCACTTCGATGTCCTTGTCTAACACCTCCCGGGGGAGCCGGTGCGCGGGAATGCCGGCTCGAAGCATGCCGCCCGGCTGGGGCATGGCTTCGTGGATTGTCGCCATCACACCTTTTCTGGCCAGGTGATAGGCCGCTGACAGCCCAGCCGGTCCGGAGCCGATAATGGCCACTTTCTCATCCCGTTTGGGCAGGCATTCAATTTCAACCTCCCTGGGATCGAACATATCCGCCGCCAGGCGCTTCAGATCGCGAATGGCCACGGGCGCATCCGCTTCACACCGCCGGCAGGCGTCTTCACATTCGTGGGGGCAGACTCTGCCCAGAACCCCGGGCAGGGGGAGGTCTTCCATGATGATCTTCAGGGCTTCCTTGTACTTGCCCTGACCCACCATCTGCACATATCCCTGAACGTTCAGCCCGGCCGGACAGGTCAGGTGACAGGGGGCTTTGTCCGCTTTCTGAATGGCAAAAGCACCGGGTACCGCTTGAGCATACTCCTTGAAGATCGCTTTCCTTGGGGCCAGCCCTTCATCAAATTCACTCGGGAGTGAAACCGGGCAGGCTTCGGTGCAATCGCCGCAAGAGGTGCATTTGGCGGGATCAATATAGCGGGGTGTTTTATTGACGGTGACGAAAAAATCGCCTTCCTCGCCCTCGATGGACTCGACGGTGGAAAGCGTCAACAGCTCGATGTTCAGGTGCCGGCCGACCTCGACCAGTTTAGGGGAAATAATTCACATGGAGCAGTCGTTGGTGGGAAACGTCTTGTCCAGTTGGGCCATGGCCCCGCCAATGGCCGGGGAAGCCTCTACCAGATAGACAAAGTAGCCGGCATCGGCCAGATCCAGAGCCGACTGCATGCCGGTGATCCCACCGCCGACCACCATAACTGAACCGACAGGCGTTTGGGTGCTCATGGTGATCATCCTTTTCGCGAAATTGATGCTGATTCAGGGGGTTGATCCAGTCGCCTGCCCGATGCAGGCCGTTAATCGGATCTCGTCAGGGGATCGGCCGGCCGCCGGATGCGGCCTCAACCGATCTTGCTGAGAAAACGTTCACATACCAAAGGGAAAACCTTTATCAGACAGGTGGATTTGATGTCAAGGAAAATGCACCGCTTAGCGGCCCACGGAGGCAGCCCGCCCGGAAAAAGGGGTGAAAATCCGATCCCCTTTCCCCGTAACGAACCATCCGACCGCCGGTTGCCGGGCCGCCCGGAAGCCGTCGATCAAACCTTGAAATCTCCTGATCGACGGTATATATCCCTCCTGACCAGCCCAAAGGGGGGGATGATCCGTCGTCCCCCGCTGATCCGCTGGAAACCCTAACGATGGAAAGGAAAAGACCCCATGGCATTCGATATCTCAGAGCCGAAGATCCAAAAGGATGAAATCCTGTTTCTGGACGACCCCGACTTCCGCCGGGACCACGTCATCATCGTCTCCGGGGCGGCGACCGGAATCGGCCGGGCCGTTTCGGTGGTGGCCGGGGCCAACGGCCTGACCGTGGTGGGCCTGGATGTGGCCGAAGACGAGGCGAAAAAGACCGGCGAGATGGTCCGGGATCAGGGCGGGGAATTCGTCTTTATCCGGACGGACCTCACCCGGGACGAGGACATGACCGCGGCGGTCTCCGAGGCCGCCAAAGCCGGCACCATCAAATACCTGGCCAACATCGCCGGGATTCAGCACGTGGACCCCATCGAAAAGTTCCCCATCGAAAAGTTCGACCTGATGCACCGGATCATGGTCAGAGCCCCGTTTTATCTCTCCGGGCTGGCCATCCCCCACATGCAAAAGAGCCCGGACGGCAAGGGGGTGGTCGCCAACATGGCCTCGGTCCACGCCCACGTCTGCACCCTCAACAAGTCCTCTTACAACATCACCAAATTCTCGCTCCGGGCCCTGAGCCAGTCCATCTCGGCGGAGGGCGGCGGCAAGATCCGGTCCTTCAGCGTCTCCACCGGGTTTGTCAAAACCCCGCTGGCCCTCAACCAGATCCCGTCCCAGGCGGAGCAGCGGGGAATCACCCCCGAACAGGTGGTCACCGACGTCATGATGGGGACCTCCCGGATCAAGGAGATGATGTCGCCGGTGGAGGTGGGCAACACCTTCCTCTACGGAATGTCCCGGTTTGGCAAGTACCTCATCGGCGGCGACCTCCTCTTCGACGGGGGGATGGTGTTGACCTATTAAGAAACGCCGGTCAGCCTTCCCGGACCCACTTGACTTCCTGGGCCAGAATCTTCGATACGGTTTCGGGGTCGGCGAGGCGGGCTTCGAGGATCTCCCGGCTGATCTTTCGGGGAAGACATTGGGAGAACTTCAGCCCCTCCAGCCAGTCGTCATCGAGGGGCGGGGAGATCCCCGCCGCCCAGGCGTCCCGGATCGCCTCGGGTAGCCGGTCGGCGGTGGCCGGGGCGGGCGTTTCTTCAAAGGTCAGATAAAGCCCCCCCGGCCGGGCGTCGATGCCGAGCGCCGATTTCAGCAGATGGCCGAGGACCCGGTTGGCCCGATCCCCGGCAAAGGTCCACCACCGGGTCCCGCCGGGTCCCGAATGGATTGCCGTCCGGTGGGACTCGACCCAGGCCACCGTCTCCCGGAGCTCGGCCATCTTCTCCTTCGCCCGCCTCGACCAGCGGGGGGAGCCCTCGGCGGACCCGATGAGGTCCCGGATCGCTCCGGCCAGACGAGCCCCCATGGCCGGCCCCTGGCCCAGCCACCGGGCCGTTCCCGGCCGGGACACCGATTCCACATGGACGACCCTTCGATTCCAGTCGATCTCCCGGACGGCCCAGCTCCGGCCGGCCAGTAGAATCACCGGGTCCCTGCCCGCCGTGGGCATGAAGGCAAGAGGATGGATCGACCCGAGGTTCTCGCCGCCGTGCCGGACGGTGAACAACGGCTCGCCGGCCACCATGGAAAGAACCGCCATGAAGTGCCGGTGCCCGAAAGTCTCCTCCCCCTTCCGCCCGAACCAGAGAATCCCGGCATCGGGCCAGAGGAGATCCGTTTCGACCATGAACCGAATGATTTCCCGAATCCGCTTCGGGTCGAGCCCGGCGGTGTCGCAAAACCCTCGGATCCAGCCGCGCCAGGCATCCGCCCCGATCCCGCCTTCCTGCAAGGCCAGGGCCATCAACTGCTGAGAGAAGACCTGGTAGGGGAGCGGCGGAGGGGTCAGCGGCTCCACGTATCCGGCTTCCCAGAGCCGGACCAGGGCGGCGGCCCGGAGAAGGCTCTCATCGGATAGGGCCAGAAAAAGCATGTTCCGCCCCATCCCCGCCCGCCGGCCGGTGCGTCCCATCCGCTGGAGAAAGCTGCTCACCGTGGCCGGCGCGTCAATCTGAATCGTTCGGTCGAGGTCCCCCACGTCGATCCCCAGCTCCAGGACGCTGGTGGCCACGATCACGCAATCGGTCCGGGCCGCGAAGGCCCGCTCCGCTCTCCGGCGCTCATCCGGGCTCAGGGAGCCGTGGGTGACAAAGACCTCGGCCCCATGACGGCGGAGAGCCGCCCCAAGCCGCTCGGCCTTGCTCCGGCTGTCGGTGAACACCAGCCGCTTTTCCCCCCGGTGAAGCCGGGAGATAACCACCGCCGCGTTTTCGATGGAGCCCACATAATCCACCGTCACGTCGGCCGGATCGACCGTCTCCCCGGAGGGCGCTTCCACCGAACACGACCCCCCGGCGCCGCCCCGGAGCCACCGGGCCAGGGAATCCGGCCGGCCCACCGTCGCCGACAGCCCGATCCGCTGAACCTCCCGCCCGGCAATCCGTGAAATCCGCTCCAAAACCGCCAGGAGGTGCCATCCGCGATCATCCCCGGCAAAGGCGTGAATCTCGTCGATGATGGCCACCCGAACATCGGCCAGAAAGGCCCGATGGTCCACCGTCTTCGATGTGAGGATCACCTCCAGGGACTCGGGCGTGGTCAGAAGGCAGTCCGGCGGCTCCCGCTGAAGACGCTTTCGGACCGAGGGGGCAACATCGCCATGCCATAAGGCGCTCCGCCTCCCGAAAAGCCCAAAATACCGGCTCAGGCGATGATCCAGGTCGTTTAACAGGGCCTTGATGGGGCAGATGTAGAGAATGGAGAGCCGGCGCCAGTCCGATTCGAGCAGTCGGGAGAGGACCGGAAAGAGGGCCGCCTCGGTTTTCCCGCCGGCGGTGGGGGCAATGACCAGGTTATCCCCGCCCGACAGGATGGGGGCGATGACCGCCGCCTGAAACGGTCTCAGATCATCCCAGCCCAGGCTGTTGACGATATGATGACAAACGGCCGGGTGGAGCCGGTCAAAGTCGGTCATGGCGCCGGGGAAGGCTCCCTTCTTCTTTTTTCGTTCATCTTATCCTCAATTATTAAAAAGATTGCTTCCATACGGGCATTTGGAGGCAATTTTGGCGGATGAATCAATTGACCGTGTTGATCTGTTTCAAGGAAATATTTTTTTGCTTGCATAATAACTCCATCTTTTCGCTGAAATGATCCGAACACATCGTTTAGCCCATGGGAAGCAGCTTCGTTCATTCCATATTCCCCGCATTTTGACAATTATCCGGTCGAATATTTCAGACGGAAATGGGTGTAAGTTTATTTAGCAAAAATCATGCCAGAAAATACCAAAATTGGAGTATTATACGTCTATTTCACCGTTAGCAGATCGTTTTGCCTTCAGTTCTTGAATTGCTTCTTGAAATTCTTCTTCGCTATCGTATTGATTGTCGAAATAATTACCGTCTTCGTAGCCAAACAAAATAAGATCCGATCCCACGGCCTGAAAGAAGAATTCATCATATATTTTTTTTAGGGATTTAAAATATCCTGTAAGAAATCCAACAATATAATTAGTAAAATAGGTAATTTCTTCTCTTGGAAATTCTTCAAATGGATCGTGAAGAATATGTCTTTCAAGCTTTTTATCATCCGCATGAATCAGTTTGGCGATTTTGAAATCTATTGATGACCTGATATTGCAAATATTCAATAAATATCCGAAATCTTCTTCTCCTTTTTGAAAGTAAATTAAAAATGGGAAAGAAAAGGAACCTTTCCAGTCATCGTAATATCTTCCACTTTCTCCAAACAGCGCTTTCAATGTAACATACATCTTTGAAAAGCTTGAATAAATAATATCTTCACTCCTGGATAGATACATTAAATGCATGTAATCCTCAAATATCGCGATACTGTTTTTATACAGCAAATAATATTGTTCGTCATTCAGTCTTATGAGTTTATATATCCTTTCTTTTGTTTCAATATTAATGGAGATATTCTCCACCGGAGCGTAATCCTTCTTTCTACTATATTTTTTGATCATGGAATGCACAAGATCGGTATTATCACTATTGTTTTCCTTGCCTTCACTTTTGCCTGAGTTATTATTCAGCATTTATGAACCATCCTTAATAATAAATTTGCAATAACAGCACGTTATCGTGAAAATGCATTAGTGCTGAGGACTGAGTAATAGAGACCTCCGAGGTTTCCAAAAAATTTGGAAACCTCGGAGGTCTCTATCAGCGCCTGGGAGCGCGGGCGTCCCGCCCGC
>CAZWGY010000039.1:4219-17464 GCA_964633575.1 uncultured Desulfobacteraceae bacterium | reverse complement strand
AGGGGGGTTAGGTCCGGACGCCGCATGGCCGAAATGATGATCAGGGCCGTGCCGAGATCAGCCGAGTGGTCCCCGCCACGGTGCCTTCCGCGAGGAGGTCCCTGGCGTGGGCCTCGGCATCGGCTATGGAGAAGCCGGCGATCAATGCCTGAACCGCCGGCAGGTGGTTGGGATCGACGCTGAATTTTCGGATTCCGATTCCCAGCAGAAACGGCAGGTAAGCCGGTTCGTGAGCCATCTCCCCGCAGACGGCGATCTCCCGGTCCGCCCGCCGGGCCGCGGCCGAGATGGCCGCCAGCCCCCGCAGCACCGCCGGATGATGCGGGCAGTAGTATTCGGCAACCTGCTCGTTGGTCCGGTCCACCCCGAGCATGTATTGGACGAAGTCGTTGGTCCCCACCGACAGGAAGTCGGCTTCCCCGGCCAGCTCGTCGATCACGCCGACGGCCGCCGGCAGCTCCACCATGATCCCCACGGCGGGAGCCCTGGTCACGCTTACCCCCTCCCGCTCCAGAGCCGCGCCGCATTCGACCACCACTGCTTTCGCCCGCCGGAACTCGTCCACCGATGAGATCATCGGAAACATGATCCGGACCGAGGTTTTCCCGGCGGCGGCCCTGAGGATCGCCCGGACCTGGCCCTCGAAGATCTCCCGATGCCGGAGAGAAAACCGGATCGACCTGAGGCCCAGCTCGGGGTTGGGTCCAACCGGGGTGTCCGCGTAGGCGAGGGCTTTTTCGCCCCCCACGTCCAGGGTCCGGATGGTGACCTCCCGCCCGTCCATTTCCTCGACAACCCGCTGGTAGATCACGACCTGCTCCGCCTCCGAGGGAAAGGTGGGGCGGATGAGAAAGGGAAACTCCGTCCGGTAGAGACCGATCCCCTCGGCGTTGAGGGTCCGGGCCGCCGGCAGCTCGCTTAAGAGATTGATATTGGCCAGAAGCCGGACCCGGACCCCGTCGGCGGTCCGGGTGACCGGAGCCACTGTCCCGGCATAAGGCGCCGCGGTCTCATCGACGGCCCGCCGGCCCTCGAAGGTGCGGATGACCTCGGCCGTGGGACGGATATAAATGTTGCCGATGTCGGCATCCATGATCACCGGGGTGCCGTCCGGGAGGTTGAGCAGCTCCGGCTGGTCGGCGATCACCAGGGGGATCTGAAGCGACCGGGCCAGGATCGCCACGTGAGAGGTGACCCCGCCCCGGACCAGGATGATCCCGGCCACCCCGTCGGCGGCCAGCTTGAGCAGCTCCGAGGGGTAGAGGTCCCGGGCGATCACCACCCCCGCCCCGTCATTGGCCCTCGCCTCGGCATCCCCGCCGTCCCGGAGGTTCTTGAGAATCCGGCTCGCCAGGTCCTCGATGTCGTGGACCTTCTCGCGGATGTAAACGTGGCTCGAAGCGGCGAACCGGTCGATGTAATCCCGGGCCACCGACCGGACCGCACCGGCCGGCGGGGTGCCTTCCTCGATGGCCGACTCGATCCGGCCGATAAACTGGGGGTCTTTGAGGATCATGAAATGAGCGGTGAAGATGAGGGATGCGCTCTCCGGCAGCCGCTCGGCCAGCCGTTCCCCGAAGGCTTTGAGCTGATCGGCGGCGGCGGCCACGGCCCGGCGGAAATCGGCCAGGGTCTGCCCGGCTTCTCCGGAGTTCGGGGAGTCGGTCCAAAGCCCCTTCCGATCCCGAAAGAAAACCGTGGCCGGTGCGTGAGCAAACCCCTCGGCCGCCGATTGCCCCTTGAAAAACTGAAGCCCGTTCGGGCTCGAACGGCCGGCGGAGGCGATCCCGGCCGCATCCCCCCATGGAGTGGTCAGCAGCCGGGCATTTTCGATGGCCCCGGCGAGCTGTGAGGCGACCGCCCGAAGGGCCTGGGCATCCACTTCGGTGAAGTAGCTCCGCCGCTCGTGCTGAACCACCAGGACGCCGATCCGCTGGACTCCCCGCTGAATGGGGACCGCGAGAAAGGATTCGAACCGGTCTTCGTCGGCCTCGACAAAGTACTTGAAACGAGGGCTCAGCGAGGCGCAGGCTTCCCGGATGGATGTCATCTCCTGAAACGCGCTCCCCACCAGGCCCTCATCCGGCTTCATCCGGACCCGCCCCACCGCCTTCGGATTGAGCCCCACGGTGGACCGGAGCACCAGTTCCCGGTTCGACTCGTCATAGAGGTAGATGGAGCAGACGTCGGCCTTCAGGTGGCGGGCCACCATCCGCACCGTCCGGTCCAGGAACCGCTCGATGTTCGATCGCTCCGCCAGAAGATCGGCCAGCTCACTAAAATCGCAGAGGAGGTTGAAATGGTCCGGTTTGTGCATAAGCCCTCATAAGCTTTGGGACAAGGATCGCCCTCCGTCTCCGGAGGCGGCGGCAGCCGATGCGAATGGATCATATCTCCGCCCCGGCGGCCTGTCAAAGGAAAAGGCCGGGTCGGGACTCGCCGGGATTCAAGCTCCCGTTGTCTTTCGGCCGGGAATCTGGTAAGATTTCCCTCACATCGGCACTTCGGCCGGGTGAAACCGATCCGGGGTCGGCAAACCATTGAAAGGGGGAGTTACATGGCGGATGGGTTATACATCCAGATGTTCAGTGTCCACGGCCTGGTGCGTTACGAGGGCATGGAGCTGGGCCGGGACGCGGATACCGGCGGGCAGGTCAAATACGTCATCGAACTGGGGGAGGCGCTGAGCCGCCATCCGGATATCCACCGGGTGGACCTCTTCACCCGGCTCATCGCGGACAAGCGGGTGTCCGAGGACTACAGCCGCCCCGTTGAGGAGATCAACGACCGGTTCCGGATTATCCGGGTTCAATGCGGCGGGCGGAAGTATATGCGCAAGGAGCTTCTCTGGCCCCACCTAGACGAATTCATCGACAAAACGGTCAAGTTTATCCATAAGGAGGGGGAGACACCCGACATCGTTCACGGTCACTATCCCGACGCCGGTTACATCGGCCAGCAACTGGCCGATTACTTCAAGACCCCGTTCATCTTCACCGGCCACTCCCTCGGCCGGCCCAAAAACTCAAAGCTCCTCAACGAGGGAATGACTGAAAAGGAGATCAACCGGATCTACAAGATGGATCACCGGATCAAGGTGGAGGAGGAAATCATCCGGAACGCCGACCTCATCATCACCTCCACCAACCAGGAGATCGAAAAACAGTACGGGATGTACGACAACAAGGACCTGGGGACCTACCGGGTCATCCCCCCCGGCGTCAACCTCGAGAAGTTCTATCCTTTCTACCACTCCCTGGCCGAACGGAAGCCGGAAGAGGAGGCGATCCGGGCCCGGGCATCCCTCACCCAGGAGCTCCAGCGGTTCTTTTCCAAGCCGGACAAGCCGCTGATCCTGGCCCTCTGCCGGGCCGACAAGCGGAAAAACATCTCCGGGCTGATCCACGCCTACGGCTCCGACAAGGAGCTCCAGGCCATGGCCAACCTGGCCGTTTTCGCCGGCATCCGAAAGGACATCAGCAAGATGGAGGACAATGAGCAGGATGTTCTCACCCAGATGCTCCTGTTGATGGACAAATACGACCTCTACGGCAAGATGGCCATCCCCAAGAAGCACGACTTCACCTATGAGGTCCCGGAGCTTTACCGGATCGCCGCCGAGCACAAGGGCGTCTTTGTCAACGTCGCTTTTACCGAGCCCTTCGGTTTGACTCTCATCGAGGCAGCCGCCTGCGGGCTTCCCCTCGTGGCTACCGACGACGGCGGCCCCCGGGATATCATGGCCAACTGCGAAAACGGCTACCTGGTGGACCCCAACGACACCGAAGCGGTGCAACGCGCCATCCGGACCGTCATCGCCGACACCGAGAAGTGGGAGACCCTCTCCCGGAACGGGATCGCCGGGATCAACGCCCATTACAAGTGGGACGCCCATGTTTCCAAATACATCGACGCCCTGTCGCCGCTGGTGGACAAGTCCCGGGCCGCCGAGGCGAAAAGTGCCGAGGAGCGGCCGGTGGGGAACCGTCTCACCCGGCTGACCCACCTTCTCGTCACCGACATCGACCACACCCTCACCGGCGACGACGACGCCCTCGGCGACCTCATGGATATCCTCAAGACCGAGGACGACCGGATCGGCTTCGGGGTTATCACCGGCCGGACCGTCGATGAGGTGGTCGAGATATTCGAGACCCACGGCATCCGAGTGCCGGACGTGATTGTCGCCTCGGTGGGCGCCGAGATTTACTACCGGTTCAAGACCTTCCCCGATAGAGGGTGGGCCACCCACATTTCCAAAAACTGGAACCGGGACCGGATCAAGAGCATCCTGGACCCGCTCCCCTTTCTGGAGTACCGTGAGGATACGGCCCAGAACGCCTTCAAGATCGCCTACACCATGGCCCCGAAAAAGGACCGGCTGGCCCGGATTCACGACACCCTGGCCCAGCATCGCTGCCACTACAACCTGGTTTACTCCCACGAGACATACCTCGACATTCTCCCTCACCGGGCGTCCAAGTCAAAGGCGATCCGCTATCTGAGCTACAAGTGGGAGATCCCGCTGGACCAGATCGTGGTCTGCGGGGACTCGGCCGGCGACGCCGAGATGCTCCGGGGCAACGTCCTCGGCGTGGTGGTGGGCAACCACACCGAAGCCCTCGAGGGCCTTCGGGGAAAGCGCCGGATCTACTTTGCCGACGACGGCCACGCGGCGGGGATCATCGAGGGACTCCAGAAATATCGGCTGATCGACTGACGCGGTGGACCCCAATGAAGGAATCGCTCATGATCCGGCTCCCCATTCTCCACGCGGTCTCCGCCTTGCTCAGCCCGGCGAGGCCGTGGAAGCGTCGGCGGTAATGGTCGATCTCCTGAACGACGACTCCATGGAGCCGGCCGAGACCTTCCGGGGCTACTTCATCCGACCCGGCTCACCTTCACCGGCTTTGTCCTCGGGTACGCCGCCGCCATCCTGGCCGATGCCATCAGCGGACCCGGGAGCTCCGATCCCGCCGCCATCCGGAAGGCTCTGGGGGGCACCGGGGACTTTACGGGGATCACCGGGCCGGGCCGGATGCGGCCCACCGGAGATCCGATCCGCCCGGTGGTCATCCGGCGGATTCTAAACGGGCGGGACACCGGTTATCGGACCATGTTCCCCGACGACGAAATGGCGGAGACGAGACCATGAAAACCACAACGGGGCTGATTCTGCTGGCCGGGTTCTGGGTTGCGGTGGCCGGAGCGGCCCCGGCCGGGCATCCCATCCCGGTGGGAGCCATCTTCGCCCGGACCGGCGAAGCCGCCGAGTCCGACATCCAATCTCTTCAGGGGATCCAGATCGCCCTGTCGGAGATCAACGCGGCCGGGGGGATCGACGGCCGGCCTTTTGCCCTGACGGTCTTCGACAACCGGAGCACCCCCATCGGCGCCAAGATCGCCGCCGACGAAGCCGTAAACGACGGGGTGGTCGCCGTCCTGGGGCCGGCCTGGAGCTCCCATTGCCTGAGCGCGGCTCCGGTCCTTCAGCGGCACCGGATTCCCATGATCACCAACATCGCCACCCACCCCGATATCACCCGGATCGGCGACTGCATCTTCCGGGTCTGCTTCACGGACGACTACCAGGGCCGGATACTGGCCCGTTTTGCCCGTGAGGAACTCGGGGCGGATCGGGCCGTCATCCTCGTCGATCTGGTAAGCCACTACAGCATGACGCTCGGCCGGATCTTCGGGGAGACCTTTTCGGCCCATGGCGGGACCTTGACGGGGACCTTCTCCTACAAGGGGGCCGACCGCGACTTCGAGCCGATGCTCCAGGCGGCCCGGCAAACCGGCCCGAACCTCATCTTCCTGCCGGGCCATCAGGAGAGCGGCCGGATCATCCGTCAGGCGGCCGGGATGGGCATCGCCCTTCCCGTGCTGGGTGGGGACGGCTGGAACGGGGAGCCGTTCAACCGAAACGGCGGCATCCGCCTGGCCCGGGGATATTTCACCACCCACTGGGCCCCGGAAGTCGATTATCCGGCGTCCCGGGACTTTCTCCGGCGCTGTCCGCTCTCCGTCCACACCCTGGACGCGGGGTTGATGCTGGCTTATGACGCGACCACCCTCCTGGCCGACGCCATCCGCCGGGCCGGGACCCCCGAACCCGAGGCCATCCGCTCGGCCCTGGCCAAGACCCGGAATTTCCCGGGAGTAACCGGGCCGATCACCATGAACCGGTGGGGTGATCCGGTCAAGCAGGCGGTGCTCATGGGGATCGAGGCCGGGCGGACTACCTACCTGAAAACCCTGCCTCCTCCCCTGGAGAACCCGCCGTGAAACCCCGCCGTCTCCGGTTCAAGATCAACATCTCGATCCTGGCCATCTTCATCCTCATCGCCGTGATCTTCAGCGCGGCGATCTACTGGCTGGAAAGCTACCGCCAGGCCAATCTCCTCGAAAAGGTCCGCCTGTCTCTGGACGCCCTCCTGGCCCAACGCCGGGTGGCTCTGGCCAACGAGCTCTTCGGCGGGATGCGGGAGGCCATGATCCAGAGCTTCCGGGAAATGGCGGTAATGGAAGGGATCATCGCCATCACCGCCTTTACCCCGGACGGCCGGCGATTTGCCACCATCGACCCGTCCCCGGAGTCCGCCCTGCCGGCCGACCGACGGGCGGCGGCCAACCGGGCGGGCGGCGCCTTCACCCAGGAGACCGCCGGCGGACGGGGCCGGATCATCTACCTGAAGCCCCTGGCGGTGGAGGGCGAGCAGGTGGGCTACATCAAGATCGACTATGACCCCTCGGAAATCCGCTCCCGCTCGCGGCTCTCCATCACCCTCTTCGTGGCCCAACTGGGGGTTTTCCTGGTCTGCATCTATCTCCTGCTCAACACCCTGCTCTTCCGGCTGGTGATCCGCCCGGTTTACCGGATCAAGCTTGCCATGGACCGGGTTCAGGCCGGGCACCTGGGAGAGCGGGTGGACCTGGGGACCGCCACCGGAGACGATGAGATCCGGGAGATGGCTCAAGCCTTCAACCTCATGTCCCTCCGGCTCGAACGGAACCGACGGGACCTGGAACGGACGGCGGCCGAAAACGCCGACTACGCGGCGGCCCTCGAGGATACCAACGCCCGCCTGGCGGGCTTCAACACGGATCTGGAGCGGCTCGTCTCCCAACGGACCGCCGAGCTTCAGGCCGCCAAGGAGGAGGCCGAAACCGCCAGCCGGGCCAAAAGCGAATTCCTGGCCGCCATGAGCCACGAAATCCGGACCCCCATGAACGCCATCATCGGGCTCAGCGAGCTGACCCTCAAGACCGATCTCACCGACCGGCAACGGGATTACCTCACCAAAATCCGGGCCTCGTCCCGGATGCTTTTGGGGATTATCAACGACGTTCTCGACTTCTCGAAGATCGAAGCGGGCAAGCTGACACTCGAGGCGGTGACCTTCTCGGTGGACGAGTTCCTCGCCCAGATCGTCGATCTGTTCGCGGCCCCGGCCGCCGAAAAAGGGATCGCGCTGCGGCGGTGGGCCGCCCCGGATATCCCCCGCCAACTCTCGGGCGACTCGCTCCGCCTGGGCCAGGTCCTCATCAATCTGATCAGCAACGCGGTCAAGTTCACCGAAGATGGGGAGATCCGGATCGGTGTCGAGCGGGTTGGGGAAGACGACCGCGGGGTCGAGCTCCGTTTTTCGGTGGCCGACACCGGGATCGGCATCGAAGCCGACCTCGCCGGCCGACTATTCGAAGCCTTTACCCAGGCCGACGGCTCCACCACCCGGCGATTCGGGGGGACGGGGCTGGGGCTGGCCATATCCCGCCGGCTCGTGGAGATTCTGGGGGGTGAGATCGGGGTCGAGAGCGAGCCGGGCCGAGGGTCCACCTTCCGCTTCACCGTCCGGCTGGGATGGCCGGCCGACGCCGACGCCTTCGAGCCGGCTCCTTCCGCCGACAACCGCCGGAAAAATCCCCTTGAGGTTCACGAGCCCTCCCCGCCGCCCGACCCCGGGACGCCGTCGATCCGGGGAATCCGGGTTCTGGTGGCGGAGGACAACCCCATCAACCAGCAGGTGGCCCGGGAGATGCTCGAATCGGCGGGGGCGGTGGTGGAGATCGCCGACGACGGAGCCGCCGCGGTGGACGCGGTGATCACGCCATGGCGTGAAGGTGCCGGGGTCCCCTATGACGCGGTGCTGATGGACATCCAGATGCCGGTAATCGACGGCATGGACGCGACCCGCCGGCTCCGGTCGGCCGGTTTCGGAGCGTCGGACCTGCCGATCATCGCCATGACCGCCCATGCCCGCCCGGAAGACCGGGACCGGTGCCTGTCGGCGGGGATGAACGATTACGTGGCCAAGCCGGTGGAGACGGTGCCGCTCATCAAGGTCCTGGCCCGCTGGACCCACCCCCCGGCGACGGTTCCGACGCCCCCGCCAACGGGCGAAACCGTCACCGATTCCGATCCCCCCCTGACCGAGGCCGACTATCCGGGCATCGACATCCCCGACGCGCTCCGGCGCCTGGGGGGCAAGGCCGGTCTCTTTTGTCGGCTCCACGGGGATCTATGCCGGGACTATGCCGCCGCCGCCGACGGGATCGAGGCGGCCCTCGATGCCGGGGATACCGAATCGGCCGCCGGCCAGGCCCACGCTATCAAGGGGGTCGCCGCCAACCTGTCGGCCACCGACCTTCATGCGGCCGCTGCGGCCCTGGAGACCGCCATCCGCCGGGATGAGTCGGCCGCCGTCCCTCTCGCCCGGTTCCGGATGGCCCTGGCGGCGGTTACGGCGGGAGCCCCGGCCATTCCGGAAACGGAGCCGACCCCGCCGAAGCCGGGCGCCCCGGCCGGGAACGGCGACGTCGCCCGTCAGTTGGCCGAACTGGACAGGCTGCTCCGACGCAACAACCCCAAGGCCGAGGACCTTTTGCCCATCCTTCGACCGCCCCTGGAAAGCGCCGGCCTCCAGGCGGACTTCCAGACGCTGGAAACCCAGGTGGGGCGGTTCGACTTCCGGGCCGCTCAAAAGACCGTGACCGAAATCGCCGGGGCATTGGCCATCGATCTCACAGACCCGCCGGTCCCGGATACTCAAACACCCAAGGAGCAACCATGACTTCGAATCGATTCGGATTCTGGACCGTTCTGTTCCTGGCAACCCTCTGCCTGGCTCCACCGGCGGAAGGGGCCGACAAGAAGATCATCTGGATGGAAACCGTCTTCCCCCCCGGCTACATCCACGAAGGCCCCCTGGCGGGGCTCGGGTACGAAGACGTCATCACCGACATCCTCCAACGGAACCTCACCGACTACCGCCACGAGACCCTGATGGGCAACCTGGCCCGGATGATCCACGAGCTCAAGCAGGGGCGGCCCGTCTGCAACGTGGCCTTTTTCAAAACCCCGGAGCGGGAAGCCTTCATGTACTTTTCCATCCCGAGCACCTTCACCTTGCCCAACGGTCTGATCACTCTCAGGAAACACCGGGACCGGTTCGGCCCGGCGCCCGAGGTCCGGCTGAAGACGGTCCTGGCCGACGGAATCCGTCTGGGGATCTCCCGGGACCGCTCCTACGGCAAGGCCATTGACGCCGTCCTCGATGAATTCCGGGACCGGGAGAATGTCTTCGTCCACTCGGGCAAGGACGTCTTCGGGAGTCTGCTCCGGATGCTCCTCTCCGGCCGGCTCGACTGTATGCTGGGCCTTCCCGAGGAGGTGGGCTACGTGGCCGAGCAGATGGAAGTCCGCGACCGGATCGTAACCATCCCCCTGATCGAAAATGAGGGAACCTACGACGCCTGGCTCGGCGGCGTAGCCTGCTCGAAGACCCCCTGGGGGCGGGAGGTGATCGACCGGATCAACGGGATACTCAGACGGGAACGGCCCACGGAGCAGTACCGGGGGGCTTATGAGCGGTGGCTGGACCCCGACGCCATCGAGAGCTACCGGAGGCTTTACGACTCGGTCTTCCTTGATATTGTGGAGTAGCCATAATGAACCCTCTGACCTTGACCCGCCGATTTGCCGGAATCCTGGGAGGCATCCTGACCATCCTGAGCCTGGCGGCCCCCTGTCCCGCCGGGGACCGGACCATCACCTGGATGACCTCCGACTTTCCCCCGGTCTCCATCCCGAAAGGCCCTCTGAAGGACCAGGGATATTGCGATGTGATCCAGAAGGCGATCCAGAAGCGGATGCCCGGTTACACCCACGAGTCGCTCATCGGGAACATGAACCGGCTCTACCATGAATACCGGCGGGGCCACCCGGTCTGCAGCGTCAGCCTCTACAAAACGCCGGAGCGGGAGGCCTTTATCGAGTTTTCCATCCCCAGCACCTTTACCCTGCCCAACCGGCTGATCTTTCGCGCCGGGGACCCGAACCGGTTCGGGGAGACCGAATCGATCTCCCTGGCGACCGTTCTGGAAGAACAAAACATCCGGCTGGGAATCGCCGCCAATCGTTCCTACGGACGGCCCCTGGACACGGTGCTCGACCGCCATCGGGAGACCGGAACACTCTTCGTTTACGTGGGCGACGACCTCTTTGAAAACCTTCTCCGGATGCTGGTGGCCGGCCGGCTGGACGCCGTCCTGGGATTGCCCGAGGAAGTCATGTTCGTGGCCGAGGGGCTCGGGGTCCGGGATGCCATCAAGAGCGTCGCGCTCACCGAGACCTTAGACGATCCCCGGGCGTGGATCGGGCATGTGGGCTGTTCGAAGACGGATTGGGGGCGGGCGGTGATCAAGGCGGTAAACCGGGCGATCCGGAGCGCCCGGCCCACGGCCGAATATCGGCGGGCCTACGAGCGGTGGCTGGACCCCGAGGGGAAGGGGATCTACCGGCGGTTCTACGATCAGGTGTTTCTGACGACCGATGGCCACTGATACCATCACCGTCCGGCCGTCGCCGTCCCGGATCAGCCGTCCCCTCATCGCCGTCGGGGTCTTCACGGTGCTCTTCTGTTTGTCGGCCATCATCGGGATCAACATCCGCCATGTCAACCAGGGGCTTCAGGACCGTTTGACCCGGGCCCTGCGGCTGGCGGAGTACACCCTTCCCCCGGCCATCTGGCAGTTCAACTATGACTACCTGAACAACTTCGTCCGGGCCCTGTTTCTGGACGAGCGGGTGGTCCACGCCCGGATTCTCGCCGACGGGGTGGCTCTGGTCCAGCGCCGCCGGGCACCGTTTGAGGGCGCCACCTTTGACGACCTGAGCCGATCATCGGCGGTGGTGACCGGGGTCACCGAAATCGTTTACGATGGGAAAGCCATCGGCACGGTGGAAGTGGCGCTCTCCCGGGAAGGGATTTACGGGAGGTTGATCCTGAACGCGGCCGGCGCGGGCCTGGTGATGTCGGCCATTCTGGGGGCCATTGTGCTCTACTACGCCCGGCTCCGGGAGTCGGAGCGGCGCTACCGGACCCTTTTCAACAACGCCATCGAGGGAATCTTCCAGACCTCACCGTCGGGACGGATCATCGGCGCCAACCCATCCATGGCCCGGATTCTGGGCTACTCCGGCCCCGAGGCCCTGAGCGGGGCGGTGACCGATTTCCGGCGTCAGCTCTTCGTCCACCGGATGGACTGTCGTCCGATGCGGCGGCGGCTCCGTGAGGGGGGACGGGTCAACGGTCACGAGGTTCGGCTCCGCCGCCGGGAGGGGGAGATCATCTGGGTGGCCATTTCCGCTCAGGCGATCCGGGACAACGCCGGTCGGCTCCTCTACTACGACGGCCTGCTCACGGAGATCACCGAGGCCAGGGAGAAAGCCGAGGCCGAGCGGGCCCGTGAGGCGGCCGAAGCGTCGGCTCGGGCCAAAAGCGAGTTTCTGGCCAACATGAGCCACGAAATCCGGACCCCCATGAATGCCGTCATGGGGCTCACCGACCTCGCCCTCAAGACCGACCTGACCGGCCGTCAGCGGGATTACCTGAACAAGATCTGGAACTCGGCCCGGGTCCTTCTGGGGATCATCAACGATGTCCTCGACTTCTCCAAGATCGAGGCCGGGAAGCTCGACCTTTCGGCCGACCCCTTTGACCTGCTCGATGTCCTGGAAAATCTTTCGGATATGTTCGGAAGCAGGGCGGCTGAGAAGTCCCTGGATCTGGTAATCACCGCCGATCCCGAGGTTCCCCGCCGCCTGGTGGGAGACCCGCTCCGGCTGAGCCAGGTCCTGATCAACCTCACCGGCAATGCGGTCAAGTTCACCGAGTCCGGAGAGATCATTGTCCAGGTGACGGCGGATGAGGGCACCGACGAGCGGGTCCGGCTCCGGTTTTCGGTCCGGGACACCGGGATCGGGATCGAGCCGGAGCGGCTGTCGGCCCTGTTCGACCCATTCACTCAGGCGGACGACTCGATCACCCGGCGTTACGGCGGCACCGGCCTGGGGCTGACCATCTCCCGGCGGCTGGTGGAGTTGATGGGCGGGCGGATCTCGGCGGAAAGCGTCCCGACGGGGGGAAGCATCTTTACCTTCACGGCGGACTTCGCCCTTCCGGCCGACTCCCCGCGGAGCACGGGGATTCTCGGCACCCCTCCCCCGGCGCTCGAGGGAATACGGGTCATTCTGATGGACCGTCACGCGACCTCCCGGGATGCCATGGTTCGGATGCTGAAATCCTTTTCCTTCTCGGTGACGCCGGTCGAGGACGAAACCGCCCTCACGGCGGCGCTGGAAACCACTTCCCCCCCGGCGGACCTGGTAATCCTGGACTGGCGGGTGCCGGGCCTCGAGGACATCCTGGCGGCCCGCCAAATCCGGTCACGACGGGAGACCCGCAACCCGCCCATCCTCATGGTGACCACCTTCCGCCGGGAGGAGGAAATCCACGGGGCCCGGGACGCCGGGGTGGATGCCTTTGTGTTCAAGCCCGTGAAGCAGTCGGCGCTCTTCAACGCGATCCTGGAACTGTTCGGCGAAGCGGGCGGGATCGAAGCGGGCGGGATCGAGGCGGCGGCGGCCGGAGCCCCGGATTTCTCCGGAGTCCGGGTCCTGGTGGTGGAGGACAACCCCATCAACCAGCAGGTGGCCCAGGAGCTCCTGGCCGGCGCCGGAATCGAGGTGGTGGTAGCCGAAGACGGGGCCCGGGCCATCGCCACCCTCCAATCCGACGGCAACTTCGATGCCCTTTTCATGGACATCCAGATGCCGGTAATGGACGGGCTCGAAGCCACCCGCCGAATCCGCGCCGCCGAGGCGGGAGGGCCTCCGATCCCCATCATCGCCATGACCGCTCATGCCATGCAGGGCGACGGAGACCGGTGCATGGCCGCCGG
>CAZWGY010000039.1:1789-4119 GCA_964633575.1 uncultured Desulfobacteraceae bacterium | reverse complement strand
TTCAGCGACTCGGCCGACCGGATCGCGGCCGCCCTGACCGGAGGAGACCTCACCGAGGCGGTCCGCCTGGCCCACACGGTCAAGGGGGTGGCTGGGAATCTCTCGGCCACCCGGCTCCAGGCGGCCGCCGAACGGCTCGAAGCGGGATTGCGTGAGGAGGACAAGGACCGGATCGATGCCGACCTGGACCGGTTCCGGGCGGCCCTGGCCGAGGTCTCCCGCGACGACGGTGCTCCTCAACCGGCCGAGACAACGGCGGACGGGCCGGCGGGGACGGGTTCCTCGGCGGGACCGGCCGGGCTGGCCGAATTGACGGCGCTGGTGAACGGGAACAGCGCCCGGGCCGGCGCATACCTGGCGGGGCTCCGGACCTGGCTGGCATCCCAGGGGGTCCCGGATCAGGCCGCCGAGCTGGCCGGCCAGATCGAGCGCTTCGACTTCCGCGCCGCCCGGAAAACCCTCGCGGAGATCACCCGGCGGCTTACGCCGTGAGGATCACGGCAGGAGTATCCGGTGCCAGGTCCCCATGTCCTGGAGCGGACCCAGGGGGCGCTTTTCGTCGATGTTTTCATCCACGTTGGGCGTGCCGTTCCAGAGCTTGTACACCACCAGATCGTCTTTCAAAACGATAATGGCATGGAACTCCCAACCGGTCCGCTTGGTCCGCCGCCGGAAGTTGAGGACGTCGAGAAAGACGTTGCCGTAACGCTCCTGGGAGATCTTCCGCTGTTTGACATCGTAGGCCCGGCAGTTTTCCTTGGAGGAAAGACAGTCCTGGATGCCGACGTCCAGGTCCTCCTGGCGGATATTGGTGTTGGGCATGAACTGCTCGATGATCTCCAGGTAGGTGAGCATCTCGATGTTGGGGGTCGTGTAAGGGTCGAACTGTAGCTCCCGGAGAGTTTTGGTGGTTGTTTTATAAGGTATGATTTCGTCATAAGCCGACTTGGCCTCCTCAAAGGTTGCCCAGGGCGATCGGGCCTCCCGCTTCTCGGACGGCAGCAGGCTCGATGAAAATTTCCGGGAGCATCCCGTCGTCATCACCATGAGGACGGCCAGAGCCAAGGCCAGCCCCAGGAAAATCGTCTCTCGTCGCCGTTTCATCATGTATCTTATGCCTCGACTGGTCTTGGGAATCGATTGGGTCACTCCCCCGGAGAGGGGCCAACCCGTATAGATGAGGATACCCTATAACAGAACCCGTGGATGTCCACAAGTCGAACCCCTCGCGCAAACCGGAAATACTCATGTTTTGACGCCAAAATGGGGCATGGAACCCATTTGAGCGCCGGGGCGGTCCCGATAGAGTGGGATTGTCTGAATGGTACTGGTATCAACCCGAATGCTTTTTACTTAAGGAGGTAACCATTATGGACCGATTGAACCGATTTTCATCCCGTTTGATTCTGGCGGCGGCCGCCGGTCTGGTCGGCGTCGCCCTGATGGCCGGGCCGGCCGATGCCGAATCCGCCGAAAAGGGCTCCGACCTCTGGCTCCAGTCGAAAATCCTGACCACCTACACCTTGAACGAGCACTTGAGCCCCTTTGACATCCAGGTCCAGGTCAAGGAAGGGATCGCTTATCTCAGCGGAGCGGTGGAGACCTCGGTTCAGAAAGACCTCGCCGGAGCCATCGCCCAGGGGGTAACCGGGATTCGGGATGTGGAAAACGGCATCCGGGTAGATGCCGACGAGACCGGGACCGGAGATGAATCCGGAGGGTTTCTCCGGACCGTGAAAGACGCCACGCTCACCGCCCGGGTCAAATCGAATCTCCTCTGGAACCGGAACACCAGCGGAATCGATATCAGCGTCGATAGCGACAACGGCACGGTGACCCTCTCCGGAACCGTGGACTCGGCCGCCCGACGGGACCTGGCGGTCCAGATCGCCCGGAACACCAAGGGGGTCTCGGAGGTAATCTCCCGGTTGAGCGTCGATCCGGAAACCGTTGCCAAGGAGAAGGAAAACAGCGCTCTGAACCAGACCAAACGGGCCGTGAGCGACACCTGGATCACCACCAAGGTCAAAACCATGCTGCTCTTCAGCAAGGCGGCCGAAGGGGCCGAGATCGACGTGAGCACCGAAAAGGGGATGGTGACCCTCTCCGGGACCGCCCCCAGCGCGGCGCAAAAAGCCCGGATCGTCGAGCTGGTGGGGAACGTGGTCCAGGTCCAGGGCGTCACCGACCGCCTTCGGGTGGAAAAATAACCGCAACCCACTTGCATGATTGAAGATTTATGATTGATGCAAGAATAAGGAGAAATCAGCAATCTACAATCACAAATCCAAAATCCATGTTAAGGAGGCACCATGCCCGATGACAGCCAA
>CAZWGY010000039.1:0-1689 GCA_964633575.1 uncultured Desulfobacteraceae bacterium | reverse complement strand
ATGTTAAGGAGGCACCATGCCCGATGACAGCCAACCATCGGCCGAGGAGATCGAGGCCCGCCTCCTGGAAGCACGGGCCACTCTGGAAAAGCTCAAGTACGCCGCCGGCCGGGCGGACCCGGTCCAGCAGCGGGAGTACCTGGGCCAGGTCGAGGAGCTCCAACACCGGATCACGGCCCTGGAGGCCACGCTGGATGCCCTCACCCGGGGCGAACCGGAACCCCCTCTGAAGACGGGCATCCACCACGCCATCGACGATGTGGAAGCGGCGGTCCGCCAGGCCGACGACCTTTTCAAACAGAGCCCTGATCATGAATGATCCGCGACATTCAAGGTCCCCGGCCGACGCTTCCCAGGGCGAGGTGATCTCGATCCGGGGCAGCGTCGTCGACGTCCGGTTTCCCCGCCGCCTGCCGGCCCTCCACCACCGGCTCCGGGCCGGGACCTCGGGTGAAATCGTCATCGAAGTGATCTCCCACATCAACGCCGAAACCGTCCGGGGCATCAGCCTGACCGCAACCGGAGGTTTGGCCCAGGGATCCCCGGTGATGGATACCGGCGAGCCCTTCTCGGTCCCGGTGGGCGATGCCCTCAACGGCCGGGCCGTCAATGTCTTTGGCGAGCCCATCGACAATCGGCCTCCCCTGACCGACCTCCCCCGCCGGCCGATCCATCGCCCCCCGGTCTCCCTGGACCGGCAGTCGGTGACCGCCGAAGTCTTCCACACCGGGATCAAGGTCATCGACATCCTCTCCCCCCTGGAGCGTGGGGGAAAGGCCGGCCTGTTCGGCGGAGCCGGAGTGGGCAAGACGGTCCTGATCATGGAGATGATCCACAACATGGTGGGCCAACACAAGGGGGCCAGCATCTTTTGCGGCATCGGGGAACGGTGCCGTGAGGGCGAGGAACTCTACCGGGAGATGAAAGAAGCCGGGGTCCTCGACCGGACGGTGATGGTCTTCGGCCAGATGAACGAGCCGCCGGGGGCCCGGTTTCGGGTGGGCCACACCGCCCTGACCATCGCCGAATACTTCCGGGACGACCGGCGCCAGGACGTCTTTCTCCTTATCGACAACATCTTCCGGTTCATCCAGGCCGGGATGGAGGTCTCCGGCCTCATGGGCCAGCTCCCCTCGCGCCTGGGCTATCAGCCCACCCTGGGCACCGAACTGGCCGAGCTCGAAGAGCGGATCTCCAACACCGCCACCGGGGCCATCACATCCGTCCAGGCGGTTTACGTCCCGGCCGATGACTTCACCGACCCGGCGGCGGTCCACACCTTCGGCCACCTGTCGGCATCCATCGTCCTGTCCCGGAAGCGGTCCAGCGAGGGGCTTTACCCGGCGGTGGACCCGCTCCAGTCGGGGTCGAGCATGCTGGTGCCCCACATCGTGGGCCGGCGCCACTACGACGTCGCTCAGGAAGTCCGCAAGACCCTGGCCGACTACGAGAACCTCAAGGACATCATCGCCATGCTCGGGATGGAGGAGCTCGCCCGGGACGATCAGCGGACCGTCCATCGGGCCCGGCGGCTCGAACGGTTCCTCACCCAGCCCTTCTTCGTCACCGAGCAGTTCACCGGCCACGACGGCCGGACGGTCTCCCTCGAGGACGCCCTGACCGGCTGCGAGCGAATCCTGGCCGATGACTTCGCCGACTCCCCCGAACGGACCCTCTATATGATCGGGG
>CAZWGY010000038.1:0-17620 GCA_964633575.1 uncultured Desulfobacteraceae bacterium | reverse complement strand
TATGATTTCGATGGCACAATTTTTGATAGTTTCTGGGATAGAGGCTGGTGAGAGCTGGTTTGAGCGTAAGAAAGATCACTGGAAACAACCGCTTTTGGACACCCTGACCAAGGGGAAGAGGTGAAATGCGGTAACCCAAGAATGATCCAAAACCCCACCTTCAAAAAAACATTGAAATCTTTCGGTGAAAATGGGAGTATTCAGGGCATTAACGGTGAGCCGGTGGCTGTCACCCTGGTGCTTCCCACAAAAGCTCGCCTGATCAATCTCCGAACCGGGAAAACGCCTCGGGACCGGGCGGCGGTTTACGGATGATTTCCGGCCATGGGAAGTCAATCTCTACAAAGAAATCAATCCATGAGGGGATGTCTGACGCAAGGCAACACGGATTTGATGAACCGTACCTTACAGAAACGCATGGGGAGGAACAGGATGAGACGATTCGTATGGCGCGTGACCGTTGTGGTGATGATGGCATTGCTTTTCACCTGGGGATGCGGCAATTCCGACGAGCCGGACCCGGAAAAGGCGACAGCGTATCTGGAAAGTGGGAAGGAATACTTCGAAAAGGGCGAGTACAAGAGCGCTGAAATCGAGCTGAGGAACGCCATTAAAAACAATCCACGTCTCGTTGCCGCCCACGAGACTTTGGGACGGACTTACCTGAAGCTTGGCGATGCCCGGAATGCCTTCCGGCATTTATCCATAACCGCCGAGCTCGACCCCAAAAACACCGATGTCCAGATGAGCCTGGCGACCTTCTACTTTCTCGGCAAGGATTTCGACGAGGCTCGGAAAAAGGTAGACGGGATTCTGGCCGATCACCCGGAACACATCGATGCTCTCTACCTTCTGTCCGGCCTGGAAATGGAAGCGAAGAACTATTCAGAGGCCCAAAATGCCTTTAAACGTGTTATTGAAGCCGATCCGGAACAGATTCGCGCATATCTCGGACTTGCTAGAATTCTATCCGCTGAAGGAGACGATGAGGCGGCGGGTGATGTTTTGGAACGGGCCGTCCAGGTGGATCCGGAAGCCGTCGAGCCTCGGTTGGCGTTTGCTGGATTCTACGAGAAAAATCAAAAGTATGAAGCCGCCGAGGCGGAAATCATGCGGGCCATCGAGATGAATCCGGATAACACCGATCTTTACGTTTCCCTCGCCAATTATTTTTTGCGCCGAGACGAGCCGGAGAAAGGCGAGGATGCATTCATAAAGGCGATTGAGACGGATCCGGAGAACATCGACCTCTATCTGAGATTGGGATCGTTCTATGCGAGGCGGGGGGATATAGAAAAGGCTGAGAAGGCCTTTCAGCAAGCCATCGACCGCGCCCCGGATGACATCAAGCCGTACATGGTTACCGCTAATTTCTACGATATCACCGATCGACCTGACAAGGCCCTGAATCTTTACAGTAAAGCTCTGGAGCTGTCGCCCGATGATTTTCGGGTTAAAGACGCCCTGATTCGACACCACCTCCAACGCGATAATCTGGATGAAGCAAAACAGTATATCGAAGCGGTGCTGAAAGAAAAGCCACAGCGGGTCAGCACTCGGATGCTAAAAGGGGAGATGTTGATCAAGGAGCGGGACTTTTCCGGAGCTCAAACGGTTTTTGATCAACTTGTAAAAGATGATCGCGAATCCGATCTCGCTCACTATTTTCATGGTGTCGCGCTTTTGGGTAACGGGGATGCGAATCTGGCGAAAAAGGCGTTGGCGCGATCCATTGAGATCAATCCCCGATTTCCAAAATCCCACATGCTTCTGGGAGAGATTCATTTCCAGGATGGCAATTTCGTCGAGGCCCAGCGGCAAAGCGAGCGGGTTCTGGAGCTGGACCCGGAAACCTACCCCGCCTGGCTGCTTCTGGGAAACGCCCACGTCTATCAGCGACGTCCGGAAGAAGCTGAAAAAGCTTACCAGAAGCTCATCGAGCTCGATCCGGACAATCCCACCGGCTACTATCGCCTTGGGATGCTGTACCGCCTTCAAAAACAATATGACAAGGCCATGACTCAGCTTGAAAAGGCGATGGCCATTAAACCGACGCTTATGGATGTTTTCAACAATATGGTTTTGGTTCATGCCGCACAAGAGGAGTTTGACAAGGCCATTGAGCGATGCGACGTTCAACTGGAGCGGGTTAAAGATTCCACGCCCGCCACCGCGATGGTTCACAGCCTTAAAGGTCGCATTTTATTGGTTAAGGGCGATCTGGATGGTGCCGAAAAAGAGCTGAAGTCAGCGCTTGAGGCCAATCCCAATCTCCCGAGGCCTTACTATGCCCTGGCGCGGATTTATCTCTCCAGAAATGAGGCGGATCAGGCCGTCAAGCAATTCGAGACCATGATCGAGAATCGCCCCGACCAGGCGGGCCCACACATGTTTCTCGGTATCATAAACGAAAATCAGGGCGATCTCGCAGCGGCTGAGAAACATTATTTGGATGCCCTGCGAATCAACCCCGATTTTGCCCCGGCGGCAAACAATCTGGCCTATATTCTGGCCGAGGACGAGCGGAATCTCAACAAGGCATTGGAGTACGCCCGTTTGGCCAAAGAGAAGCTTCCGGACGACCCGGGCGTGATGGACACCCTGGGATGGGTTTACGTCAAAAAGGAGCTTTACGACAGCGCCATCCTGGAGCTCGAGGACAGCGTCGAGAAAATGCCTGAAAACCCCACCATCCGCTATCACCTGGGCATGGCCTATCTGAAAAAAGGGGATACGGAGCGGGCCAGGACGGAGTTTGAAAAGGCGCTCTCCCTGGACTCCGAGTTTCCCGAGGCTGACGCGGTCCGGAAGCTGCTGGCCGAAATATAGCTCTGGTGACATGTGAAATACCTTTCGTTTCGGATTCTGATCCTGTGCATCCTCTTGCCGCCGATCCTCTATGTCGGATCCCTGGGCGTGCTGAAACGGTATCTTGAAGAGACATACACTCGGGAAATCGAGCAGGGGCTTATCGGCGACACGGGGCCGCTTTTTAACGGAACGGTCCAACTGTCGGACATGATACGGGAAAACGTCGACGGCTATCTTGCTCAGCGGCCGCTTCTCGGCTGGGGCGTCAGGGTTAATGTGAGGGTGATGACAGCTCAGGGGGATGACCTTTATCCTCCCTCCGTTCTTGGCGACCGGACTGAGGATCAAAGCGATCCGCGACAGATCGCCGAGCGTAACTTCGCCTTGATGAAGCAGGACATCGAGGTGGTGGTTGAGATGGAAATTCCTCACAATACCCTGCTGAGCAACAGCCTTTTGGGATTTTATACCCTTCTGTCGGTGGCGACCCTGATCCTCCACTATCAGGTGGGGGTCCGCCGGGCCCGACTGGATGATGAAGCCCGGCAACGGGAGATCGAGCGCCTGGTCGAACAGGAAAGCGCCCATCAGGAGCGGCTGGAGCAACTGAGCCAGGCGCGGAATGCCCTGACCAGCGAGCTGGGGCGAATCCGAGAGGAGCTGGACGGTGAAAAGGTCAAGGCCAGCCGGAATGAAGACGAGATGATCGAGGAGATCGAGCGGCTGGAAGCGAAAATCAACGAAAACCTGGCGTTTCAGGAGGAGCAACAGGAACAGATCGATGCGTTCAAAGAGCAGATCGCCCTGTTCGAAAAGGGAAAACTTCGGACCGGCAAACAGAAGACAAAGGATGCTGAATCTCTTCAGCGGCGACTCCAGACGCTCTACAAGAACCTATCCATCAACGATCGGGCTATCGACGGGCTCCTCGGGCTCAACGAGGACCTCCGGATCAAGGCCGAGGAGATCATCCATCAGCTCAACGATGACCCGAGTATAGTGACGATCAAGCGGAAGGTGTTCAGCAAAAAGGGGCGGGAAACGGTGCTGGAAGTTTTGTTTGCGTATAAAGGCCGGCTCTATTTCCGCCGCCGGAGCACGGATAACCGCATCGAGATCCTGACCGTCGGAACGAAAAACACCCAGGCCAAGGACCTTCAGTTTATCGATAACTTGTCACCGGGCTGATCACTCTATCCGGCTCAATCTTCCGGCTTCATCCAGAAAGGGCCGGCGGAGGCGTCCCTGGGCGCCTCCGCCGGCCCTTTTTTGTTTGGAAAATCGGAATTTCGCGAGCTTCCCCGTCGAGGGGGAGAGTAACGGGTTTTTCAATCCCTGAAATTCTCGATTTTCGGCTGGGCCTCGTCGATCACTTCGATCTCGTCATGCTCGATGGCGAAGACGTGGGCATACAGGTTTGAAATCCACTGCTTTCCTTCCTGAGTCACCCGGAGATATCGGATTCCGTCCCGGATGTAAGGATTGACCACGGTCCAGTAGAATTTGGCGTAATTTCGCCGCATGTCTTCGGCATTATTATAGCCGATTTTCGCGTTGGCCCCGATCTCCTCGAATTCATAGTAGAGCGCCGGGATTTTCCGGATGTACCCCGGATCGCCGAGTTGTCCGATGAAGTCGGCGGCCCGCATCAGTCCGGGATAGTTCTGGGTGTCCTGGTGTTCCTTGTCATCGGGTACCGGAAACCGGGTCATCTCGATGAGGGAGACGATCCGCTCGGCGTCCACGTCGGCCAGGAGGCTGCTGCCCCCGAACCGCTCCCGGATGAAAAGCTCTCCCCGGTCCACGTGATAGGGTGCCAGGGACGCGCTGGTGGCGCCCGGCGGGAGCTTCACCGTCTGTCCGTCGATGCCGGTGGCATACTCGCCGTCCCGGTCATCCCGGCACAGGCCCTTGACATAGCCGATGTCGTGGCACAAGAGCGCCATGACGTAGTGGAGCCAGTCGGTGGGGCGAACCCCGCCTTCCTTGAGGTGCTTGCCGCGAAGGATCTCCTGGCCGGCCAGGACCACCATGATCGTGTGCTCGACGTTGTGATAGAGGGTGTCGCAGTTAGCGATGTTTTCCAGAGCCAGGTGCCCGGACCACTCAAGGATATTGGCCAGCTCGGACCGCATCTGGCCGTAGGTTCGTTCGTAGGCGGTCCGGATTTGGTCGATGAACGGCTCGATGATAAGTTGTTGAAGGTTGAGCATGGTTGATCCTTTCGATGGGCGGTCCGTCATTCAATGGGTTTTCGCGTCCGGAGCGCATCGGTCGCGGCTTTTTTAATCCGATCCACCAGTACCGGGAGCGAAGGGGCCGAGCAGACGATAAAGCGGGTGAAGAAGCTTTCGAGATAATACCGTTCCCCCGCCATCAAAGCGCCGATGGTGGTGAAGGGGAGGTTGACCTGGCTGTTGTCTTTACGGGCCCGCATCCGCTCCACCCGCTGAGCTTCTTCCGTTCGCTGGAGCGGTTCGATCCGGGTGATTTCCTCCCGGCACCTCGCTTCGAAGGTGGGCCCGTACCCCGCTCGGACCCGGACCGCGCCGAGGGGCGGGCGTTCAGTGACATCCTCGATATGGGCAGCGGATGCCAAACCGCCGTTGTCGAGACGGGTGCCGAGCATGTAAATCGGGGTCGGGGTCACCAGGATCGGACAGAAGAGGAAGGCTACGTTGTCCGGGAGCGGTGCCAGAAAGTGGGCTAGGACGTTGTCGGCAAAAAGGCGGGGCAGGGCGAATTGGAGACGGGCGATTTCCTTCCGGGGCCGCTCGGCATCTCCGATGCCTCGGGCCGTGTCCAAAATTAAGCCGGGCTGGCAGTCCGGGACCTCCGCGTCCAGGCGACGGGCGGCGCTATCCGAAACCACGTCCGGGGAAAACCGGTCGACGATCCGCAGAGCCTGGCCGGGCGGCGGGGGAGCTCCGGCGGGCCGGCCGGGGTCCGGAGGGAATATCCAGACCGTCTCCGGATCGCCGGGGCAACAGGCCACCAAAAGCTCGATGCGGGCGGTGATCCGGTCGGAGCGGGTAAACGGGGTGGTGGCGTGGGCATGGAGGTCCACCCGATGCGGTGGAGCGATCTCCCTGTCGGGGTCTGAATAAGCCGGCCGGCCCGCCGCATGATAATCCGCGTCCACCGTAAAGCCCTTGGCCACCAGCGTCCGGGCGGCGTCATACCGGAGAGGAAGCCCCGTGGCGAGGATGCCGGCCTTCCAGGCCGGGATCTCGGTCCCGTTAGCGTTTTCCGTTGTCATCCGGACCATTTTGTCCGCCGGGGGACCACCCCTTGAAATCCATGGCCGTTTCCGGCTCTCATACCTCGGCCCCGCCGACCTTCCGCTGGAGCAGAGCCCAATCCTCGTCCACCATTTCCTGGATTTCCGCGATGTCCGCCTCGGTCAGGTGCTTGAATCGGCCCTGGATCTCCAGGTAGTCGGCCACCGGCCGGTCGCCGGCGGCGTTGAGGGTGTATCGGGTCCCGTCTTCGACCTCGTAGAGGGGAAAGATGTGGGTCTGAACCGCCAAGCGGGCAACGCGGATGGACAGCTCCGTGGGGACCCGCCAGCCGGTGGGGCAGGTGGCAAAGACGTGGATGAAGCGGGAGCCGCCCCGCAGGTGTCGGGCTTTTTGAAATTTCCGGATCAGGTCATCGGGATAGGCGATGCTAGCCGTGGCCGCGTAGGGAATCCGATGCGCCGCCAATGCCTCCACGATGTTCTTCTTCCGGGTGTGTTTCCACCCCGAGCCGGGCGTGGTGGTGGTTCGGGTCCCATAGGGGGTGGCTGAACTCCGCTGGACCCCGGTGTTCATGTATGCCTCGTTGTCGTAACAGACGTAGATGAAATCCTCGTTCCGCTCGACGGCGCCGGACAGCGCCTGGAAGCCGATGTCGAAGGTTCCGCCGTCGCCGGCCCAGGCCACCACCGTCGTTTCAGTATCTCCCCGTCGGTCCAGGGCCGCCCGGAGACCTGATGCGGCCGCGCCGGCGGTGGCGAATGCGGTGTGAAGCACCGGGATCTTGAGGGATGTCTGGGGGTGAGGTCCGGCGATAATGGCCCAGCAGCAGGCCGGGATCACCAGCATGGTTTTTTCCCCCAGGGCCTGGAGAGCGAATTTCATGGCCACCGTCGCCCCGCAGCCGGGGCAGCCCACATGGCCGGGGTAGATGAGCGGATCGGTCGAGGGATCGAGCTGGCTCATGGCCGGCCTCCTGATTCGTTGAGCCCCACCCAGACGCTGTCCGATGGCGGGGCCGGGGATTCCGTGGTCATCCGATAGATGGTCGCCAGTGTTTCGGGGGTTACGTCCCGGCCTCCCAGGCCGGCAATGTAGCCGAACACCGGCGGCCGAGCCTCTCCGTTGTAGAGCGCCGCCCGGATCTCCTGAGCGAAGATTCCGGAGGCTCCAAATGAGAAATTCCGGTCCAATACCGCCACCTTTTCAGCCCGGCCCAGGATCTCCCGGACCTCCGCCGTCGGAAACGGCCGGAACCGCTTGAGCTTGAGCATCCCCACCCGGTCGCCCGACGCCCGAAGGTCGGCCACCACCTGACGGCAGGTGCTCGCGGCGGTGCCGGTGACCACCAGGATGATTTCGGCATCCTCGCACGCCACCGGCTCCACGGACCCGTACCGCCGTCCGAAACCGTCGGCAAAATCGGCTTCCACCGCCGCAAAGTGTTCGGGCACCGCCTCCATGGCCCGCTCGATGTCCCGTCGCATTTCCATGTAATGGGTTGGCGGAGCCATCTGGCTCATGGCGCACGGGTCGTCGTAGCCGAGGGCGATCCGGGGCGAAAAGGGCGGGAGAAACCGGTCCACCGCCGCCTGGTCCGGAATGTCCACCGGCTCGTAGGTGTGGGAGAGAAAAAAGGCGTCGAGGACCACCATCACCGGGAGATTGACCGATTCGGCCAGCCGGAAGGCCTGGAGCGTGGTGTCCAGGGTCTCCTGGCCGTCCTCGCAGTAGAGCTGAATCCATCCGGTGTCCCGCTGGGCCAGGCTGTCGGTCTGGTCCATCCAGATATTCCATCCCGGCCCCAGAGCCCGGTTGACCTCGGCCATGACAATGGGCAGCCGGGCCGCCGACGCCCAGTGGAGCAGCTCGTGCATGAGCGCCAGGCCGTGGGATGAGGTGGCGGTGAAGGTCCGGACCCCGCCGCTGGCCGCGCCGATCACGGCGGCCATGGCCGAATGCTCGCTTTCCACGCAGATAAACCGGGCGTCGAGGGTCCCGTCGGCGCAGTATTCGGAAAGCGCCTCCACGATGTGGGTCTGAGGGGTGATGGGGTAGGCCGACAGCACTCCGACCCGGGCCAGCCGGACCGCTTCGGAGACGGCGTGACTCCCTTCAATGACTTCCTTCATGGGGATTCCTCCTCCAGGCGCATGGCGCTCCGAGGGCACTCCGCCACGCAGATTCCGCAGCCCTTGCAGTAGTCGAGATGAATCCAGCGGCCCGAAATCCCGTCTCCAGACCCATTCCGATGGATCGCCATTTCCGGACAGAACCGGAAACAGATATCGCAATCGGTGCAGATCCCGCAGTTGAAGCACCGGGCCGCTTCGGTCCGGGCCGAGGCGGGGTCGAGGGTCCGGGTTACCTCCGAAAAGCGGCTCGCCCGGTCCTCGGGCGCCACCGTCAGGGCCGTCAACCGGGGAGAGGGGGCAAATGCGTCGAAGTTAATCCGATCCGCGGGAACAACCTCTCTCCCCCGGCGGCTCCGTTCTCCGCCCCGGTAGATCTCCATGGAGAGGGCCGGGCCGGGACCCACCCGGCAGGCCGTCAGCCGGTCGGCAATCGTCTCCGGACCCCGTTCAAAAAGGGTGTCCAGGGCCATCGCCGCTCCCTTGCCCGAGGCCACCGCGTCAGGAACCGAGCCCACCGGATTGGTGAGGTCGCCGCCGAAAACCATCGGGACCGTTCCGGCGACCAGGGTCAGCCGGTCCAGGTCCAGGCGGCCGGGTGCGGTCCGTGAGGGGACCAGCCAGGGGGCGGCCGGCTCGGCGCCAATGGCGGCGAACACGGCGTCAACAGTCTGATTTTCGGTCCGGTCTCCGTCGGGGACAACCCGGGCTCGACGGTCGCCTTCCCTGATCTCCGGCCGCATCCGGGCCAGGGTGAGGGACAACCGGTCCCCCGAGGGGTCGATCCGGATCGGGGATCGGAGCGTCTCAAGGCGGACCCCTTCGGCCCGAGCCGCATCAACTTCGTGGCCGAAAGCGGGCATGTCCTCGGCCCGACGTCGGTAGATCACGGTGACATCGGTCCCCAGTCGGACGAGGGACCGGGCCACGTCAATGGCCGTGTTCCCGCCCCCGATAACCGCCGCCGTGGCCGGAGCGGACCGGACCGCTCCAGCCCGGAGCTGATGGAGAAAGGCCAGGCCGTCCTCGGCCAGATCCCCGCCGGGGATCTTTAAAGAGATGGATCGGCCGAGTCCGCACCCGACCACGATAGCGTCATAGTCTTTTCCGGCCTTGTCGAGGAAATCCGCCGTGATCGGCTTCCGGCAGTGAATTCGGACCCCCATGGCGGCGATCCGCCCGATCTCGGCGGTCAGAACCGACCCCGGCAGCCGATACCGGGGAATTCCCCAGCGGAGGATTCCGCCGGGCTCCCGGTCGGCCTCGAAGACATCGCAGTCGTGTCCGAGAATCCGAAGAAAGTAGGCCGCGGCCAGGCCGGCGGGGCCGGCGCCGGCAACCGCGACCCGCCGGCCGCCGGCCGGGCCGGAATCAGGAGGGGGGATGGATTCGGCCAGGGCGGTGTCGCCCAGGAAGCGCTCCAGCTCGTGAATCGCCACGGCCGCGTCCAGCTCCCGTCGGTTGCAGACCCGTTCGCAGGGGTGAAAGCAGACCCGCCCACAGACGGCGGGAAACGGGTTTTCCAGAAGCATCCGATCGACGGCTTCCCGAATCCGGCCCTTTGCCGCCAGCATCGCCATTCGGGGAAGGTCGGCCCCGGCCGGACAGGCGGCGCCGCACGGAGCGGTTCCTTCGGCATAGGCGGGCCGGAGAAAGCGCCAGGTGCCGGTCCGATTGCCCTCGGTGGTGATCCGGGAGCGGCTGATCAACAGCGGTGGAAGGGAAACGGTGCGCATGGTCTCCTCGTCGGGCGGCATCAGGGGGTACGAATTAAAACCGCGTCATGAGCGTCCCGGGCCGCGGCCACATTCTCGTCGGGCTTCACCGGAAGCTCTCCGGCAATGGCTTCGGCCACCGCGGCCATGGGCGGCTTGCCCAGTACCCGGGCAAAGGCTCCGATCATGGCGGTATTGATGATGGGGTGCGTCCGGGTCCCCAGATGGTGGGTTATGGCGATCCGGGTGGCATCGACCACCGCAAGCCGGAAATCGGAAAACCGGTCCGGGTCTCCGGGAAAGTCGGGACTGTTGACCAGGAGAATCCCGCCGGGGGCCAGACCCCGGGTGACATCCACCAGGTCGAGGAGCCGGGGGTCCTGAACCACCACGTGGTCCGGGGTGTAGAGGTTGCTCCGGACGAGAATCTTGTGGTCGTCGAGCCGAAGGTAGGCCTCCACCGGGGCCCCTCGCCGCTCCACCCCGAACACCGGGAAGGTCTGGACATCGTATCCGGCCCGGAAAAAAGCCTTGGCCAGAATCACGGTGGCCACCACCGTGCCCTGACCCCCACGCCCGTGAAATCGAATCTCCTCCAAATATGCCTCCTCGCGAAGTTCGGCCGGATGGTGCCGCCGTTCCGGCCGCCGAGTCAAATTGGAGAAACGATACCGAATTATCCGGTCCGGTGCAAGGAGATTTCCGTCAATCCGCCATCCGCCGACCCGATGGACTTGACCCCGCCGAGGGATCCTGATAAAGAGGCGTCGAATTGAAAGGAATTGGACACCGCATGACCCCCAATCCGAACGGAACGAGCTCCCCCGACGCCGGTGCCCAATGCCGCCGGTGCGGGACCTGTTGCCGAAAAGGCGGACCGGCCCTCCATCTCCCCGATGCCCAACGGGTCCGGACGGGTGCGATTGAACCGTCGGCGCTTTTGACCCTCCGGGCGGGGGAGCGGGTCCGGGACAATGTTTGCGGCGGGATCATCACGGTCGATACGGACGTGATCAAAATCCGGTCCCGGCCGGATACGGTCGTTTGCCGATTTTTCGATGAGGCCCGATCCACCTGCCGGATTTACGACCATCGCCCTCTGGAGTGCCGGGCGCTTCAATGCTGGGATACCGCCGGGATCGAACGGGTCTATGCGGTCAACCGGCTGACCCGGCGGGATCTCTTCGGGGAGATCCCATGGCTCTGGGAGCTGATTGAGGCTCACCAGGATCGGTGCCATCCGGGGCGGCTGACCTCCGGCATCGACCCCGGCGAGCTGTCCGAGATGGTCGCCTATGACGCCCATCTGAGGCGGTTGACGGCTGAGCGGACCAGCGTCCGGGCGGACTGGCTGCCGCTGATATTCGGCCGGCCGCTTCAGGATATCCAGGGACGGGCGGGGCCATGAGCTTCGGCGATTGACTTTTGGATCATTTGGGGCTAAAGTTCGCGGGAATTTCGTTCGCTTGGGCACCGGCTTCACTGTAAGTCACCCGAAACGTAGCGATCCAACGAAAACGAAAGGGGAATGTGAACGTTTTGGCCGATGGAGACCGACAACCATTTTCTGATCCCCCTTTTCATCCCGTCGATCCGGAAGCAGCGACGGTGAAATCTCGGGCGTGTTTCGGGATGCCGGGCGTGATCACCTTTGTCATCCTGTTCGGGATCTGGGTGGTTCTATCGGGTCGTTTCGACGGATTTCATCTCGCCCTGGGCGTGTTCTCCTGTCTGCTGGTCGCGTTGATCTCCACCGACCTGCTGCTGCCCAACCCGAATCTGAAGCGGATGCCCGGTTTGTGGCTCCGATTTATCGCGTATATCCCCTGGCTGCTCTACCAGGTGCTGGTGGCCAACATCCACGTGATGTATTTGGTCTTCCATCCCCGGATGATGTCCCGCATCGATCCGCGGATCATGGAGTTCGATTCCCGTTTGAAAAGCGATATGGCCAGGGTGACCTTAGCCAACTCCATCACCCTGACGCCGGGGACCGTCACAATTCACGTCTCCCTTTACGGCCATATCACCTTTCACGTGATCGACATCGAGTCCGGCAAGACGCTTCCTTTTATTATGGAGTCTCGGATTGCCGAGGTTTTCGAGGAGTAGCGCCGATGAGCACGGTCTTTTCATATTCGGCCTTATGTCTCGCGTTTCTCATCGTTTTGTCTTTGTATCGGGCCGTGATCGGGCCCACTGTTTTGGATCGGATGATCGGGGTCAACGCCATCGGCAGCAAAACCACCGCCCTGTTGATTTTCATCGGGCTGGCTTATGGCCGGGTGGACATGTTCGTGGATATCGCCCTAGCTTATGCCATGCTCAACTTCATCACCGTTCTGGCGGCATCGCGGTTTTTCCAGAAACGAAAGGGCCTCTATGATGAGATGTCCCGTGACTGACCGTCGTGCGGATCGGAGGGATTGTCCATGAACGTGGCCGCCACCTTTTTTATCGTTTGCGGGCTGATCTTTTTCACCGGGGGTGCGGTGGGTATCATCCGGATGCCGGATTTCTATTCCCGGCTCCACCCGGCCGGCAAGCTCGACACCATGGGCATCCTCATGACCATGACCGGCGTAGCCCTTTATACGATTCAGGGATTCACCGTGGCGGATGTGCTCACGTCTCTCAAGATCATCCTCATCGTGATCTTTGTCTTTATCACCAGCCCGACGGCGACCCATGCCATCGTTGACGCGGGGGTTCGGGCCGGATTGACTCCCTGGACCCAGACAACGCGGGAGGATTGATCGGACCATGATTTTTGGACTTGACCAGGCCATCTTGCTCTTTGTGATCGTCATCGCCGTGGCCGCGATCCAGATCCGCGACCTTCTGGGGGCCTCCATTCTCTTTGGGGCTTACAGCTTTATGATGTGTCTCCTTTGGGCCGCCATGGGCGCCGTGGACGTGGCTTTCACCGAGGCGTCGGTGGGCGCCGGGGTCAGCACGGTCCTGTTCGTGGCGGCCGTGTTTCGAACGAACCGGAGGTCAGAAGATTGAAGGCCCTGGGGCTTGCGGTGGTAGCCGTTTGCGGCGCCGTTCTTTTGGCTGGGACGGCTGGCTTTCCGGATTTCATGGACCCGGCTTCCCCTCCGGCCGTCCATGTTTCGCCCCATTACATCGAAAAAGGGGTGCCTCAGACATCGGTGCCCAATATCGTCACGGCGGTGCTGGCCGATTATCGGGGATATGACACGATGTTTGAGTCGACGGTGGTCTTTTCCGCCGCCATCGCCTGCTTTTTTCTGTTGCGGGTTGTCCGGGCGGAGGACCCCGAGACCCGCCTTTACCGCCATCGGCCCACCGGCATCACCCTGCGGATCGAGCGGGGGGGGAAGGTCCCCGAGGGATCGGCGGAGTTCGAGCGGATTGACGGTCACTGGGTTCCCCACGATGTAATCACCAAAACCACCACCCGTCTGATCATTCCGTTTATCCAGCTTTTCGCGCTTTATGTCATCGCCCACGGGCACCACAGCCCCGGAGGGGGATTTCAGGGCGGAGTTATCCTCGGAGCGGCCGTGATTCTTTATGCCATTTCCCAGAACCTCCGGCTGGCTCTCCACCGAATGGGGGAACGGGCCAGCGCCTTTTTCTGTGCCGCCGGCGTCTTTATCTATGCCGGAGCCGGGTCCCTTTGCCTTCTCTTAGGCGCCAATTTTCTCGATTACGCGGCCCTGTCACCGGTTTTTCGGGTGGACCCCATTCAGGCCCGGTCCCTGGGGATTCTGGTGGTCGAGATCGGCGTGGGGATCTCGGTCATGGCGGCAATGGTCTGGATCTATTACAATCTGGCCTCCCTGGGCCGGCATGACGAGGGGCTTTAACCGTGGAGGGACTGGTCGAGTTTATCACCGCCAAGTCCAATTATTGGGCGTTTATCATTCTGATGATGATCGGGTTTTACGCCATGATCGCCAAGCGCAACTTGATCAAGAAAATCATCGGGATGAACATCTTCCAGACCGCCATCATTCTCTTCTACATCTCCACCGCCGCCAAGCGTGACGCCACCGTGCCCATCATTGCCCACGGACCGACTTTCGGCCATCATGGGACCCATGCGGCCGACTACATCAATCCGCTGCCCCATGTCCTCATGCTCACCGCTATCGTGGTGTCGGTAGCCACCCTCGGCGTGGCGCTGGCCATGGCGGTCAAGGTCTATCGCCGGTACGGCACGTTGGAAGAAGATCAGATTCGTGCTCAGATCCAGGATGATCGGGGATGAGCAGTCAACTGCCCGCTCTGGTGGTTATCGTGCCGCTGCTGGCGGCCTTCGGAATCAGCGTCGTCGGCTGGATGGCGCCTCGGTTCTGCTTTCCCCTGGCCCTGGCCGCGATGGCGACGGCCTTTTGGGCGACCGTCCAACTGCTCCAGACGGTGATGGCGACCGGCCCGGTGGACTACTATCTGGGCGGCTGGCCCCCGCCGGTGGGGATTGCCTATAGGATTGACTTTTTAAACGGCCTGGTGCTGGTAGCCGTTGCCGGGACCGCCCTGCTGGCCCTGGTGGGGATCAAACGGCGGGTGGATCTTGATTTCCCCGACCGGAAAGGGGCGTTCTACACGCTCTATGTGTTGTTTGTCACCGGGCTGTTTGGCATTCTATCCACCGCGGATGCCTTTAACCTTTATGTCCTGCTGGAGATCGCATCCCTGACCGGCTATGCGCTCATCGGCATGGGGCGAGACCGGGCAACTCTGGCGGGGCTCAATTACGTCTTCATGGGGACCATCGGCGCAAGCCTTTATCTTTTGGGAATCGGTTATCTCTATCTGATGACCGGGACCCTCAACATGGCCGATCTGGCGTCGCGGTTGCCCGCGCTTTATGACTCCCGGGTGGTGGCCTTTGCGTTTTTCCTCTGCATGACCGGTCTGTTCGTCAAGATGGCGGTATTTCCGCTCCATGTCTGGCTGCCGGCCGCCTATGCGGAGTCATCCTCGGCGGCCTCCATCGTCATCGCGCCGCTGACCACGAAGGTGATGGTTTATGTGATGATCCGGATCTCCCTGACGGTCTTTACGCCGGATTTCACCTTTGAAACCCTCCGGGTGGCCGACGCGGTGGTCTGGCTGGCGACCCTGGCCATTGTCGCCGCCTCGCTCCTGGCCCTGGCCCAGACCCGGCTGAAGTGGATGCTGGCCTATATCGTCGTGGCCGAGGTGGGCTACATGGTGGGCGGATTCTGGCTGGGCAATCGGGACGGTATCACCGGGGCGATTCTCCACATTGTCAACGACGCGGCCATGACCCTCTGCGTTTTCCTGGCGGCGGGAGCCATCGTCTCGCGAACCCGGTCGGACCAGTTTTCCCGGCTGACCGGCCTTTTCCGGCGGATGCCCTGGACTCTCGCGGCCCTGGCCGCCGGCGCCCTGTCCATTATCGGCGTGCCTCCGACCTGCGGGTTTTTCAGCAAGTGGTATCTCATCTCCGGCGGCGCGGCCGCCGGCCACTACCATTATGTGGCGGCCCTGCTGTTCAGCAGCCTGGTCAACGTGATCCTCTTTTTCCGGATCTTCGAAATCTGTCATTTTGAGCCCTTTGATGCCCATGACGGTCATCATGAGGCGCCGGCCATGGCCGAAGCGCCGGGGACGATGCTGGCGCCCCTGCTCGTGGTGGCCGTTGTCCTGGTGGTGCTGGGCCTCTACGCCGGCGATATCGTGACCCACATTATTCGCCACGCCATCCCATTGACGGTGATCTGACCCGATGCCCATGGACGCCCTTTTTTCCGTCAAACCCGCCCTGGCGGTGCTCATATCGATTCTGGCCGTCCCGCTGATCGTCTGGAGCGGTCGTCGGCATCCGAACCGCCGAGAAGGCTGGACGTTTCTGGCGGCGGGAGTCAAGTTTCTGATCGTCGCTTCGATGGTCCCGGCCGTCCTGGGAGGAGCCCGGCTCCATCTGACCGTGGCTCAGGTCCTGCCGGATGTCGCCATCGCTTTTCGGGTGGACGCCCTCGGATTGTTATTTGCCTTGGTTTCCTCATTTTTGTGGATCGTTACGTCGGCTTACTCGGTCGGTTATATGCGGGGCCTGAATGAGCATGCTCAGACCCGGTATTTCTCTTTTTTCGCCCTGTCCATGGCCGCGACCATGGGGGTCGCCTTTTCGGCCAACTTGCTCACCCTCTATCTGTTTTACGAAATGCTCTCTTTTGCCACCTATCCGCTGGTCACCCATCACCAGGATCGGGAGGCGAGGGCGTCGGGGCGCAAATATCTGGCCTTTATCGTGGGGGGATCCATCGGGCTGGCGTTGCCGGCCATGGTGGTGACCTATCTTCTGTCCGGCACTCTGGAGTTTTCAGCCAACGGGGTCCTGCCGGAGACCGTGGCCCCCGAGGTGCTCCTGGTTCTCGCCCTGATGTTCGTGTTCGGGTTTGCCAAGGCCGGGGTTATGCCGTTTCACGCCTGGCTTCCCGCCGCCATGGTGGCCCCGACGCCGGTCAGCGCCCTGCTCCATGCGGTGGCGGTGGTGAAAGTGGGTGCGTTTTCCATTTTCCGGGTGATCACCGGGATTCTGGGGCCGGACCGGCTCGCCGGCAGCGGCGTGGAGGTGACCATCGCCATCATCGCGGCGGTGACCATCATCGTCTCGTCACTTATCGCCCTCTCCCAGGACGGGCTCAAAAGGAGGCTGGCCTTTTCCACCATCGGGCAGCTTTCTTATATTGTCCTGGGAGCGGCACTGCTCACCCCCAGCGGGTTGACCGGCGGGATGCTCCACATCGCCATGCACGCCTTCGGCAAGATCACTCTGTTTTTTTGTGCCGGCGCCATTTTCGTGTCCGCCGGGGTGAAGAACATCAGCGAGATGGCCGGCATCGGCCGGCGGATGCCGATCACCATGACCGCCTTTTTCATCGGCTCGCTGTCGGTTATCGGCTTGCCGCCCTGCGGGGGCTTCATCAGCAAGTGGTTTCTGCTCCTCGGGACCCTGGAGGCCCGATCCTATGTTATGCTGGCCGTTATCCTCACCAGCTCGTTGCTGAATGCCGCATACTTCCTGCCGGTGGTCTATCGGGCCTTTTTCCGCGCACCGGAACAATCCGGATGGGACGACACTATCCGGGAAGCGCCGATCTGGTGTTTAATTCCGCTGAAGCTCACCGCCTTTGCTTCGGTGATCCTGTTTCTCTATCCCCAGCCGTTTTTGCGGCTTGCCCGGCTGGCGGTTGGGCAGATTCTCGGAGGACAATGACCATGACAGCGGACAAAATGCAAATCGGTGAGCGGACCGAGCTGGCCCACGAGCCGGTGCCGGGCTATCCCACGGCTCTCTGGGCGGTTTTGATCATGGCGGTCATCCATCTGGCCGGGGTCTTCATCTGGAGCGTTGGGGGATAGGCCATGAAGCGTGAGCTGAAGCTGTTTGATCAACCGAAAAACGTCCGCCGGCTCCTGTGGGGATTCTACGCCTCATTGGTGGTCCTGCTGATCGCCGATTTTTTTATCCACAAGCACGGCGAGTTCCCCTGGGAAAATGCCCCCGGTTTTTTCGCGGCCTATGGATTCGTCTCCTGTGTGCTGCTGATCTTTATCGCCAAGGGGCTCCGCCGGCTGATCAAGCGGGATGAGGACTATTATGACCGGTCATGAGGGCGGATACCGGTTTGAACGGGAGTTAAGATAGAATGGGGGATCGGCTGAAAACTACCCGAAACTGTCTGGATCCGTGGGAATATATCGAGTTCAGGCCCGG